>PTKJ01000067.1 GCA_002937675.1 Alphaproteobacteria bacterium MarineAlpha9_Bin1
TTATTAAATAATGTATATGCAGAAAGTAATTCTGAAGATATATGTACCCAAAAAAATACTAAAAATAAAATAATAAACATAAATAAGGATGTTATATTTTGTTATGGACCTGAAGGGTTAACAATTAAACATTTTGAAAATACTCATAATTTTCAATTTATCAATCATATAGAATCTCAATTTTATTTGATAAAAACTCTTCCGACTGGTTTTAGATGCAGAGACGGAGTACTTGTGGGTAGGGCAATTCCTCCTCCTAAGTATCAACCCGAAAATGCTTTATATGTATACAAACTTACTGAAGCAAAGTATGGATTAGAGCCATTGTTTCCTGCTGTGGCTGATAAAATTCGCTATGGAAAATATTTAATGACACTAGCCAGGCATGAAGGCAGGAAAATGCGCGCTTTAGCAATACTCAGATATAATGGTTTAAAAAATATATCCAATGGAGAAGTTTTGTTTTTGCCATTAACAGATAAAAAATCTTCAACCTTTAGAGTTGAAAAATGTAGGATAGTAATGAATGAACAAGCAAAAATGATTAATAAATTAACTATAAAAAGACGCTAAAGTTATTGACTAAATTCTTCTTGGAACTACATATGGTCCTTCGGGAATAATTGCTATGTTATTATTGTTATGTCTTTTTATACTTTCTTCAATTACTAGTTCTGGTTCCTTAGTAATATTGACAGCAGTTAGATTTTGTTCTTCTTTTGAAATTCCTGTAGTATAGAGATATATATTTGCTCTTTTTAGAGCTTCAATTTCTTTTTGTGTTTGCCATTCATCTATATCGGCATATTGCTTTTTAAGAATATCTAATATGAATTTTTCTTTTCCATCCGCATTCAGTCTTCTTTGCGATTTTTTGAAATCATTTGAACCTATTCCTTCTTTACATTCAGAAAAAATAATTAAATCTCCTCCTTTATTCAAAATAGTCAGAGGAGATACTATTCCCTTAACAGTTTGATAAAAAGTGGAGTCCAAAGGGGCCCCAGCAGAGCTCGTTACTATAGTATCAAATGTACTATTAGTTTTTACCTCCACATAAGAATTAATGAAGTCTACCGCGCAAATATGGCTCTTGATAATTTCTCCAAAATTTATATAAGATAATTTTCTATCTTCATCAATTACACAGTTAATTGCGTAAGCGCCCCCTATCATTTTAATTATTTCCAATTGGTCTTCGTGTAACGGATTGTTTTTTAAATTACAGTTTTTTGCCATAGGATCTTCCATGTAACGAGCACTATGAAAAGTTCTTATAGTTTTTTCATGAGCTATACCTGGAGCAATTACTTTTCTTCCACCAGAGAACCCTGCCATGAAGTGTGGTTCCACCAGTCCTGTGGCAATTTTTAATTCAGCATCTAAAAATCTTTTATCTAGACTGATTTTATTACCTTTTGACGTAATTCCTATTAATCTATGATTGTTATCTTCTTTAGCATTATGTATTGCTATATTAATATTTTCTAAAACATATTTTGAATTAATTATTTGAATAATTTCTTTTTTCGATGAAAGTCTATGTAGGCCCGTAGCAATGAGTATTAAAATTTTTTCTTTTTTTATGTTTGCCTCTATTAGGTTTTTCACAAGGTTTTCTATGAACAAACCATTTGGTACAGGTCTTGTAATATCACAAACTAATATACAGGCAGAATTAGCTTTCTGAGCTAAATTTGTCAGTGGAGGACTGTTAATAGGGCTAGAAAAAGCATCTAATACAGCTTTATCACTAGACTGTATTAATGGCATTTTAGGCTTTCTAATAACCGTAGGTTGCCAGTTACTTTTTATATTTAGGCTATATCCCTTGTCACCAAATAAGATTTGAACTTTTTTATGATTTTGAAACATTTAATATCCTTATTGCTGCACAAGCGGCCCCATATCCGTTATCTATATTGACTACAGTTACACCTGGAGCACAACTTGTAAGCATAGAATTTAGGGCCGTTTTTCCTTCATAAGCAGTTCCATAACCTGTCGAAGTGGGCACAGCAATCAAAGGCATAGGTATCAGTCCTCCCAATACACTTGCTAGTGCACCATCCATACCAGCCACTACAATAGTTATCTTATATTTTAGGATAGTTTTTAGTTTTTTTTGAATTCTCCATAAACCAGCAACTCCAAGATCGGGAAATATATCAGAGTTTTCTCCATAGTTTAATAAAGTATATTTTGTTTCAAGTACTACCGGTAGATCAGATGTTCCTGCACATATAATTGCTATTTTAGAAACTTTTCCAACAACTGGTTTTTTTCCGTACATAGCCACCTGAGAGGTCTTATCATAAAAAAAATACTTTTTAAATTTTGTTTCAATTCTATCGTATATTTCAGGTTTTAATTTTGTAAACAAAGTTGTTTTATTTTTATTTAATTCACTTGTTATATTAGTTATTTGTTGAAAATTTTTATCTTTACAAAATACCGTTTCATCTATTCCTATTCTTCTTTTTCTGAACTTATCTAAAAGGTGCTCTTTAACCATTTGTTACACCCTCTTTTTTTCCTATAAAAGCACTTCCTTTTTTATATTTTTTAATACTAATAAATTCTTTGGAGAGCTCAAAAGTCTTTCCTGTAAAACTAATTATCTGCGACTTATAAATATTTTCTAATTTATCTATGTTCGGCTCATTGAATTCTATTACAACGCCTTTTTTCAGCCAACGACATCTTACATCAGAATTTGGGATAATATTTCTTATTTTTATTTCAACCTCATCAATTTTTTTAAGCAGATCTGATGTAATATTGATACCAGTTTGGATTCTGCTTGATAAGCAGGGAGAGGAAGGCAATCCAGAAATTGTACTCAAACCTAACTTCATAGCTAGTTTCCTTACTGCTTTTTTATCCATTTTAGCTTCTATAAATGGATGTATTACTGATGAATTTTTTGCTGCTTCTAATCCAGGTCTAAAATCTTTCAAGTCGTCAAGGTTTGCACCTGAAAATATTTGTCCTGGTATGGTTTTTGATATGGATGAATATAGATTTGTTTTACAATAATAACATCTGTTAATAGGATTAGAGATGTATTTGGGGTCTTGAAGTTCACCTGCATTCAAAATATGCAAATTCCAATTATATTTTTTTGCAAGACTTTTTACTCTTTTGGTTGCTTCCCTGGGAACAGCTGAACTAATGGCGTGAGCTACATTAAGCCGATAACAATTTATTTTATTACTTAGAAATACTGATAATGTAACACTATCTACGCCTCCACTAACAGCTACCGTTAACGAAGAATTATTTTGTATATATTTTTCTACTGTATTTTTAAGTGTATTGTGCATTTAATCTTCTAATTTTTTCCTCAATATTTTTCTCTTTTTGTAAGAATAATTTTTAAGATCATCCGATTCAACCTTTTTAGTTTTTTTTCCGGAAGGTCTAGTAGTACTCTTAATATTAAATTGCCCTTTTCTTAGAATATTTCTATCAAGACTATAACGTCCAATAATGTTATTTCTTACTCCTAGTGTAGAGGTTTCATTAAAAATTTTGATTATAATGTTATTACTCTCTTCCGGTCGACATAAAACTTTTATTTCAAACGTTGCTCTATTTTTTTTACCAATAAAAGCATTCTGAATTACATCGAGAACACCTGTAGTAGACCTTATTTTTTCCAAAGATATTGCAAGGTCTTCTGGCGTTTGATCATCAATATTAAATGTTAACTCAGATAAAACCTGTTTTTTAGTATTTTTTATAGATGTTTTACTTTCTTCGAATAATAATATTCTTAAAATATTCGGTATTAATTTTAAATCTTTTTTTCCTATTCCAATTCCTTGTTTTTTTATTTTAAGAGTGTTGTTATTCGCAGAAGAAATATGGGAGTTTGGATTGATAGTAGATAATATTAACGCTCCAGTAGGAGTAACTCTTTCTCCTGGAATGCCATCATCAATTACTGTAAGACCCCTTAATAGTAAAGATGTTGAGGGAGCTGGAATAGGAATTATTCCATGGGCAGAATTGATGACTCCTTTTCCAATAGGAATTTCACTGCAGGACCATGTGGTTTCATATTTTTCATTTAAATACTGGATAAATTTTGCAGATATCAGATTGTCAATTATTGAATCCCATGCTCCAACCTCATGAAATTTAACTTCTTCAATTTGAGTGCCATGGATGTCAGCTTCGGCTTGAGCTAATTTTGTAAACATTTGTATTCCTAGGTCTTTAGTAACTTTTTCGATATTACTTTTGCTGATTAATTCAACTATATCCTTATAAGATCTGTGCTGTTGTTGATTCTCATTCTTTATGGAAATTGATAATGAGGTCCCCTCTATATGATTTTTTTTAATTTTTTTTATGTCTAAATGAGCATCCTTTAAAATATTTTTTGCTGTTTCTATTGCAATTTTTTTAAAATTATTATCCGTATCTATCATAGCAGCAATAAACATATCCCCAGAAACTCCCCCCAGCGGATCTAAGTGTATGTGGATCTTTTTCTTCATCTATTTAGCCAAATTTATTAATTTATTAGATAAAATACTTTCAGGATCAGCTAGTGATTTAACTATAGTGAAGTGGTTTAGTCCTTTTGCAATAAATAATTTAGTTTTTACATTATTCTTTTTAAGCCAATCTACGTATTCAATGGATAATTCTCTCCATTCTTTAGGTTCGTGTTCACCCACAATAACAAGTATTTTAGTTTTAGTAGATAAATGATAATTGAATACATTAGTAACTTGAGCAATATTTTTGCTTAGTCTAATTTTTTCATTTACTGATAAATACATTGTAATTTCCGGGCGATAAATACCACTAATAAGGGCTGCTGAATTTATGAAAGTACTACTTGTATGAAAGTTTTTAGTTAGTGCCATGGCAACCAAATGGGCTCCTGCAGAGTGCCCAATTAAATTAATATTATTTTTATCACCACCGTATAAGCTAATGTTATTATATATCCATTCTATACTCTCTATAGCTTCTTCCACTATTCTGTCTAACGAGACATCAGGACAAAGATCATAGTTTACAGAAACGTGCATAATTTTATTTGTTATAGGTGGTTTGGCTAAATGTGAGTGATCAGATTTATCTCTCGATACCCAATAACCGCCGTGAAAATATACTTGGACTGGACAATTGATGGGATTGTTAGGTATAAAAATGTCTAATTTTTGTTTTAATCCTTTTCCGTAACAAATATCTAAAAACTTATTTCTTGTTTTTCTTCTAAAACTTGAAGCATTTTTTGTAGCTAAATTTTGAAATCTTTCATGATCACTGACAGCCTTCTTAGGGTTATAGGCTAGTTCTCTATCTAGTTCAGACATTTGAAGCCATTTATACATACAAAACCGATCTAAATTATTTCTGGTCAAGTCTTGATAGTTATTATGGTATGATCAGCATTCTTTTTGGTAGAGATAAGCTTATATTTTTTAGTTTCACAGAAAGTCTTAAAATCTTCTGGTGCTGCAGGATCATTTACTAAAATATGAACCACTTCATTTTTATTGAATTCTTTTAGTTTTTTATTGGCTCTTAATACCGGTAAAGGACATTTGAGTCCTAGCAGGTCTAATTCATGTATTTTGTTTATCATTTTAATTCAAAAGCTCATTAAAGGATACATAATTGACTAAATCGTTTAATTCTAAATTGGTAGTATTTTCATCTATAATCGCTAGACCATCCGCCCAACTTACGGAAGTGAGTATACCGGCTCCTTCCTTTGGAAATTTATTTAAAGACAGTTTTCCATTTTTATAAACTGTTTTCACTCTTAAATATTCAATTCTACCAGCTTTTTTATTATAATGAAAATTTATAGGTAATTTATATCTTTTGTAAAAATCTTTTTTTAATCCTGACATTCTGCTTATTATAGGGAGTCCTATCATTAAGAATGTAACAAAAGCAGCTGTAGGATTTCCAGGTAGAGCTAAAATAGGAGTTTTATTATAAAAACCATATCCAACTGGTCTCCCTGGTTTTATGGCAATTCTCCATATGTTTAAGCTGCCCTGCTCTTCAAGTATTTTTTTTATATGATCTTCCTCTCCCAATGACATTGCACCACTAGAAACAATAAGGTTAAATTTTTTAGAAGCTTTTGAAAGATTATGAACAATTTGTTTTTTTTGGTCAGCCAATATACCAAGATCAACTACGTTGCAGCCAATTTTTTTCAATAAACTAATAATCATAGGCCTATTGGAATCAAACAATTGTCCTATTTTAGGATTGTTATTAGGATTTACAATTTCATCTCCTGAAGAGAATACCCCTACTCTTAAAGGAATATATACTTTTATCTTTTTTAGACCAATTGAAGATAGGATGCCAACATCCTGTGGTTTAAGCTTATGCCCTTTTGTAAATACTTTATTTGTAATTTTAATATCTTCTCCTAACATTCTAAAATTAATACCTTTTTTAATATTTTTTTTAATTTTTATTTTATCTTGGTTTATTTCACAATCTTCCTCCATGACTACTGTGTCTGAACCTTTAGGCAATATAGCTCCAGTCAAAACTCTTACAGTACACATTTTATTTATTTTATGTTTAGGAAAAGTTCCTGCTTTGGATTTACCGGAAATAGTAAAAACTCTATTGGGATTTTTTTTTAAGTCTTTAAAACGTATGGCATAACCATCTACGGCAGAATTAGAATGAGGTGGAACATTTCTATTAGAAAATATATCTTCAGATACTATATTTTCCAATGCTTGAGAAATAAATATACTTTTAGTCTTAGGTTTAAAAATAATATTTTTTTCTATAACAGTTAACGCATATTTTAATTTAGTTAATTTATTTTTGGAATAAATTCTTTTGTTTTTTGCTCGTGCCATGTCATTTAGTACTTAAGTAATTTTAATATATAGTCTGCAATTTTTTCAGGTTTATTTAAAGGCAGAATTAGTATATCTATATTTTTAATTTTTTTTACATCAGTAGCAATCGCTATTACATTTTTGTCTTTAGTCGCTAATAGTGGTTTGTTTAAGGATTCTCTATAAACTTCAATTTTTTTAATATTTTCTTTCTTCCATCCTTCAACTAAAATCAAGTCAGTAGGGGACATTTTTTCTAAAAGTTTCTTTAACTCTAATTCAGCAGAATTATTGTATTCGTGCATTAATGCAAATCTTTTTTGTGAAGATATTAATACTTCCGTGGCTCCAGCTTTTCTATGAATAAAGCTGTCTTTTTCTTGAGAATCAACATCAAAACTTGAATCTGCATGTTTAATAGTAGAGACTTTAATTCCTTTTTTATTTAGAATGGGTATTAAATTCTTTATTAAAAAAGTCTTTCCGCTTCCACTCCATCCTGCTATTCCTAAAATCATCTTCTTCCCAGTTATATAAATGGTTCTTGAAATTTTTATTATTAACTATAGCATAAAGACATAACATTAAAATTATTGAAAGGGGATACAATGTTAAAAAAATTACTTATGGCAAAAATAATTTTATTTATTGCTGTAATCTTTACTTTTAGTCAAGTAAATGCGGATACTTTGTATGGTAATATGCAAACTGTTTCGCA
>PTKJ01000068.1 GCA_002937675.1 Alphaproteobacteria bacterium MarineAlpha9_Bin1
CACCTATAGATTATAAAACACTAATTTAATTTTAATGCTCAGTTACACTTCAAAACATCTATAATTGATTTTTCATTATCCCCATCTTCTTCAAAGAGTTGACCGATGGTATCAAATAAACTTCCATAAACGAAGGTACCTTTAAGTTTTTTTCCACAAACAAATATATCCTCAAAGCTAGCCTGATCTAAATTAGCTCCAACAAAATTAGCATTAGATAAATTCGTATTTATAAAATCCGCATTATATAAATCTGCATCAGTAAAATTTGCATTACTCAAATTTGCGCCCGAAAAGTCAACATTCTTCAGTATTGCACCACTAAAGTTTACATTAGACAAGTTAGCTCCTGAAAAATCCGCAAGCTCCAAATTAGAATTATATAAATTCACTCCTGTTAAGTTTGCACCTCTAAATCGAGATTTTGACATATCACTGTCTTTCACATTTAAACCTATAAGAATGGCACCTCCGAAATTTGCACCTCTAACATCCACATTTACAAATGATACCCCTGTTAGATCTGCGCCACTGAAATTTGCAGAGTGTAACCTGCTATTATTAGAAAAATTAGCTCCTGTAAGTACTGCTCCAGAAAGATCAGCACCTATTAAATTAACATTTTTAAAATCAGATCCCTGCAAGTTCGATCTCATGAAAAATGATTTAGAGAGATTTACATCCGTAAAATTAGAATTATTGATCTTGCTATTAGAAAATATAAAACCCCTAAGACTAAGAGAAGAGAAACTACATTCAGAACATTTATTGGTAGCCGATAAATTATCCAAGGAACTAGTATCATCAGCAAAAACGAAATTACCAATGGCAAAAAGTGCATACGCTACAATTAATTTATAAAACATAAATATACTTAACCTTTATGATATTAAATGATTATAATAGTTGCAGAATTTTTGGGACAAGTAAAGTATGAGAAATTTTTCTTTGCTATGGATAATAGTTATTTCTATATTAGTTCTAGCATTGTCATGGAGATATTTTAGCAATGCTCCTACACCAGACTGGATGAAATGTAAGGAATCTCTCATTGTTCAGCTTTTCTCAAACAAGTGCACGCCCAGCCAATATTCTCGCTAAGTCATGCAACACCCTTACTCTATAAATTCTATATCTAAGCCTAACATATTTATTTTATTTCCCATATGTATTCTCTCTTTAGTAGCTAGTAATTTTATTCCCACCAAATCAGAATATCCCTTTTTTTTAGGTACAAAATCTATTACGCTATTTTCTAATTCTACAAAAACCGAATCTTCTTCCAAAACTTTCTTGGCATCGAGAACATCAGACCACAAATCACCTAAAGAAAAAGGGTCCTCGGTAGCTATAGTGACTCCCGCTATACCTAGAACATAATTTTCATTAATTACTTCTTTCCAATTTTTACCAGCTGGTGGCCAATCACTAAATTTTTCTAAACATTCATTATTTGGAACTGAGTCTATTTCCAATAAAGCTCCTGGTATATCTTTAGGGTGAAATTGGCTATTTATAAAATCAGGATCATTCGTTTCATAAACAAGTCTAATTCCTTTTTCCATTAAATATGACCTTCTTTCTAATGCATCATTACATTGAAAAATAGTCATATAACCTGCTGGTCCTCCTTTTTTCTCTAAATATCTTCCGGCCGTCGTTCCTTCTTTAAATGGAGACACAACTTCCAAAAATTCACCTCCCACAGGACAAACTATATTATTTAAGCCAAATTTTTCTACTCCCGGATCTCTAAAAGCAACATTAATATTTAGCTCTTTTTTAAAAATTAATTCGGATTCCTCAAGATTATTGGAAGCTATAGCTATTTGTCTTAGTCTCATAATCCTTCCTCTGACATTTTACATAAACTTTAAATAAATATATAAATTATTGTATACTAAGTTTTAATTTATTTATATGAGGAAATACGTGGTTTATGCATTAAATATTTTTAATTTTATAGACGGAAAAGAAGACGATTATAGAGAATATTCTGTAAAGGCAGGAAAAATAATTTATGGAAAAGGAGGACGTGTGGTTTCATCAGGATGGAACCCAATTCGTAAATTACACGGAGATAGAGAACGCAAGTACATGATAGTAGTAGAGTTTCCAAACAAAAAAATTTTTCAGGATTTTTTAGATGAAGCAGAGAGGCAAAACATTCATTCACTGAGAGAAAACTCTACAACTGATTATATTTGGACGCTTTATGAACCATGGGATATTAGAAAATGGGTTAAAAATATTTAGAATAACTATTTAAATAAACTTTAAAAAAAATAATTTGACCATTTATTTCTCTGTATCCAAAGCTTTAACAAAAGATTCAATTAATCCAGATGAAGCTCTAATAACATGCTCTGTCTTTGGAAAATTTCCGTTTTTTACATCTTTTATAAATTCTTTAAAACCAGCTACTCGCTCCAATTGCATTTTCTCTTTCATTTTGTAAAGCTGACGGTATTGCTTAGAATGACGTGGATAAGGTGGAGGGTTATTTCCAAGAATATCCTCAGCAAATAAAAACTGAATATCTCCTCCTCTACCAGCACCAATAGAGGACGTCAATAGTTTAGTACGTTTACTAATTTCAATGAGTAGTTCTTCGGGAATGACCTCCACCTCTACCGCATATGCACCCACGTTTTCAAATTCTTTTATCTGATTATAAATCCATAGCGCCTCATCAATAGTTTTTCCAACAGCTTTTAATCCACCAGTCCATGTACTTCTTCTTGGCACTAAACCAGCATGTCCTTGCACAGGCACCCCTGCTTCCGTAGCAGCAGATATAAACCGAGGACTCCACTGACACATAATAGCATCAGCTCCAATTTTCATTGCTTTATAGGCTAGGCGTACTGCTTCTACTTCACTTGCCGCTGCAACTAAGGGAACAGAAAATGCCATAAAAGTGTTAGGAGCTGCTCTTCTAATTGAAATTGCTAAATCTGGATTATTGGGATCAAAACGTACTTTCATAGTATCTATGCCAGCTTCTTCAGCTGCCATAGCTTCTTCTACAGAAAATGGGACCGTCTCCGTTAAGATACTTTTTCCTTTCAAATCTCTTAAATCCTTTACAGTATAATTACGTGTGCCATAAGCTCCTCCCATGGTCATAATTCTTTTTAGACCCCTTTTCTCAGCATCTCTTGATGGAATACTTCCATCACCTGTAGCATGACTTGCCATTTTATTTTTCCCTTCAAACCAAGATATCAATCAGCTTAAACATAGAACAATAGAAGAATAAAAAGTGAAAGTTGTTATTTTAACTTAGTGCATTTATACAAATAAAATTCTCCTGTCGGAAATCGCATATAGGCGCTCATTTTATCCAAATCTATTTCTCTTAACCATTCCATACGTTTATTAAACAGTCTAATCTTATTTTTTAAAAAAAATATTTCCCAATCTTTCGCAACACCCTTTTTTGAAACTGCTAATTCATACCATTTATTATTATAATACCAGAAAAATTCTGGATTATTTATTTTAAAAATATCAGATCGCCCTGTTCCAGTAGTTTCTCTGCATTTTATATTGATTTCTTCCGCATAAGCAAATGATGAAAATAAAAAACAGAATATCATAATGAGGTGTTTCATCTCAACAGTAACGTTCTGGCCCAACCCATTGGACCTTCGAATAGCGATCACCATACGCCCAACCCAAAGGAAGGATATTTTCTATCTCGTCTATAATTTTCGATGTCATATTAAAATCCATTGCTGCAGCAAGTTCACTCAAGTGTGCAGATGAACGTGTTCCAGGAATAGGAATAATATGTTCTCCTTTTGCTAAAAGCCATGCTATAGCAAGTGTAGAGGTAGCTACACCATGATCATTAGCATAGCCTCTAAATCCATTAGTTATTGTAATATTGGAATTATAGTTTGGCTGCATAAATCGTGGATTATTTTTTGTAAAATCTAAAGTCTGTGCAAATTTATATGATAGCGGACTATCTGTTAAAAAAGACCTTCCCACTGGACTAAATGCTACTAAAGCTGTGCCAAGCTTTTTACAAGCTTGTAATAAACCCATTTCTGATGAACGTGTTGATAGAGAATACTCTGATTGTACGGCTGCTATATGATGTACTGCCGTCGCTCTTATTAAAGAAGAAGGTGCAATCTCAGAATATCCAATATTTCTTATTTTTCCTTTTTTTACCAACTTTGCCAAAGATTCAGTAACATCCTCTATTGGTGTTTTCGGATCACGACGATGTACATAAAACAAATCTATATAATCCAAGTTCATGCGTGCTAAACTTTTATCTAATTCATCCTCAAGATGAACTAAAGTATTGTTAAATCCTCGAACACCTGTTTCAGGATCACGATAAATTGCTGCTTTTGTTGCGATACAAAATAAATTATTTGCTTGCTTACCTTGTTTAGCTAAAAATGATCCTATCCTTTCTTCTGAAGTCCCATTTCCATACACATTGGATGTATCTATATGATTTATACCTAGATCTAGAGCAGTTTTTAAGACATTGTGAGCTTGATCATCATCGCAAGAACCATAAAAATTTGTAAAAGACATAGCTCCGATGCCAACAGGAGTGACTTCCGGACCAGATTTTCCAATTTTACGAAGAGTATTTGATTTCATAAATCACCTATAACTAAATTATTTATCATTCTTCTCATAATAATTTATTCAAAATTACACCCACAATCATAATAAAACAATATATTGACATTTTTTTTTATTCTCGGAATATAAATTGATTGGAAATTAAAGAAATTAGAAAGAGCCGATGCGAGGATTGAATGACAAGGTGGTGATTATCACCGGTGGCGGCGGTGGTATTGGTGCAGCCACCTGCAAACGCTTCAGTAAGGAAGGTGCCAAGGTTGCAGTTTGGGATATCAACGCAGAGGCGGCAGAGACTGCTGCTAAGTCTGCCAATGATGCCGGAGGCATAGCTCAAGCATTTACCTGTGATATCACGGACTTCAATGCCGTAAAAATGGCAGTTACCAATACGGAAAGTGCGCTAGGACCTATTGATATATTGGTCAACAATGCTGGCTGGGATGTGTTCAGGCCGTTCCTCAAAACAGATCCTGATTTATGGGAGAAGATTATTGCTATTAATCTACGCGGTGTGATCCATACCCACTATGCGGTTCTTAAGGGTATGGCTGAACGTGGTGAGGGAAGGGTTGTAAATGTAGCATCAGATGCAGCACGTGTTGGCTCATCAGGTGAGGCGGTTTATGCAGCCTGCAAGGCAGGAATAGTTGGACTCTCCAAAACACTAGCCCGTGAACACGCACGCCAGGGCATCACCTTCAATGTGGTCTGCCCAGGTCCTACAGAGACGAGCCTATTAAAAAGTATACTCAAGGAGGCGGATAATCCTGAAAAACTCTCTGAAGCTTTTCGCCGTGCAATTCCTATGAGACGCCTTGGTCAACCCGACGACTTACCAGGTACTATTGTTTTTCTTGCCAGCGATGATGCTGCATATATCACAGGCCAAGTGATCAGCGTTTCCGGTGGTCTAACTATGAACGGATGAGAATAACCATGAAATACCAAGATATACTCTACGCCGAGAAAGATGGCATCGCAACTATCACTATCAATCGTCCAGAGAAATATAACGCCTTTCGAGGGGAAACTGTAGAAGAGTTGATTCACGCCTTTAACAAAGCCGGCTGGGATAAAAGAATTGGTGTCATTGTGTTAACAGGAACAGGTGATAAAGCCTTTTGCACTGGCGGAGATCAATCATCACACGATTATGAGAAAAGCGGTTCGGGATATGGAGGCCGAGGTATGGTTGGCTTACCGGTAGAAGATCTCCAGACTGTGATACGCGATATACCCAAACCGGTTATTGCTCGTGTGCAGGGTTTTGCTATCGGAGGTGGTAACGTACTAGCACTACTTTGCGACATGACCATTGCCTCTGAAAGTGCACAGTTTGGCCAAGTAGGCCCTAAGATGGGTTCAGTTGATCCAGGCTTCGGCACAGCACTCTTAGCCCAGACCGTTGGCGAGAAAAAGGCTCGCGAAATCTGGTACATGTGCAGGCGATATACTGCAGCAGAAGCTCTCGAGATGGGACTGTGCAACAAAGTTGTTCCAAATGATAAGCTAGACGCTGAAGTCGATGCATGGTGCTCCGATCTTATGGAGAAAAGCCCAACGGCACTCGCCATTGCTAAGCGTTCATTCAATGCATCCACTGAATACATCAGAGGTATTAGTTCAATGGGCATGCAATCCGTCGCGATGTATTATGATACTGAAGAATCGAAAGAGGGGGTCAAGGCTTTCTTGGAAAAACGTAAACCAGATTTTCGAAAATATACTAAGTGAGCTCTTTCTTTCAACTACCTATCCACTGGTAATTAGTAGTTATTTAGAAGTCAAGTTTCTCTATAAATATTAATTTTTAAATAACTTAAAATAACAAGGAGATTAAGTAATGACAGAAAATGTAGAATGTAAATGTGGAAGGTCACCAACTGGTTTTTGTATTGGTTGGCATGCCCTCACAGAAAAAGAATACCAAGAAAAGAGCAAAGAACATGACGAGAAAGAAAAAAATAATAAAGAAGATGATTAATCCTCAATCTTGTAAGTTATTAATTTAAACGTTTATTCCCACTCCACTTTTTCTATCTTGTAACCAATTGTTTTTATTGATTTATTTTTCTTATATGTAAGTAGTTTATAACTAAAATATTGTTTAAGATAAATTACTTAGATACCTAAAACTACTCCCACTCTATAATACATACCCCTTGTAACCCTTACTGAGCAACGATTTCATTTTTACTTGGAAGTTACTTGGAAGTATAACCAAAATTATTAAGCAATTTCAAAGAGTTACAACATCCAAATATTTTCATAATTCTCAACTTCCCAAACTATTAAATTGTCTACTATCTCTTCATAAAATTTTCATATCTATTACCAATCATTAACAGCATTTTCATATTCTGGAAAATATTGTGAAATAACTGTTAATTCAAAAGATGAGAGAATTGATGTGTTTGGTTCTCTATCTAAAAGAAATTTAAAACTAAAATCTAATAATTCTTTTTTAGTAACTTTTCCATTAGTAAGTTTATTATGAACTTCATTTGACAAAGTTACAATATGTTTAGTGGTAGTATTTGAACTAACTGTTACTTCAAATTTATCCTCGGAAAGTTTTTTAATTGAGATACTCATATTTACTTATTCCATCTTTTCAAAATCTAATATTTTTTTTCTAAAGTCATCATCTACAGTAAAATAGAATCCATTCTCTTCATGGAGAGAGGTGGTGGTGTCTCAAGGTTGTATAGTTTTGATGAGTTCTCCGTCTTTGTATATTTCAGTTCTCTTTAATTGACCATTCTGATAATAATTTAAATATTCACCTTCTAATTTACCGTCTTTCCAATTACATTTAGTCCGTAACTGACCATTAGGATAATAAGTTAAATATTCACCATCTATTTTATCGTTTTTGTAATTTCCTTTATGATATAACTTACCATTCTTGCTATATCTTAAATATTCACCTTCTTTTTTACCGT
>PTKJ01000069.1 GCA_002937675.1 Alphaproteobacteria bacterium MarineAlpha9_Bin1
CCAACCATTATTTTTTTAGTAATTTTTCGTTCAATTTTTCTGTAAGATCTTATAGCCAATATATTTACCTAAACTAATTATTTTTTATTTTTAGCAAATCATTAGGGTTTAAAGAGATGTCCCTTTTTATCATTCCAATTTCACCCAATGGTTTTATAATAATATCTTTAACCTTAATAACTATGCCTCCTGCATTATTAGTTATAAGTATTAGATCTTTTTCATCAGAAATGATAATTTTTTCACCTTCTTTTAGAATTTTACTTGCATAAATACTACCATCAAGACGTTCAATTTGAATCCAACTATCAGAAGTTGCTTCTAAGGACACTACAGAAGTTTTTGCTTTCCCTTCAAATTTGATTTCATTAGGACTGTTTGTTTTAATTTTTTGGTCATATTGATAATTTTTTTCTTTATAATCAATACGCTCTTCCTCTTGGGAAGAGCTTCTATAAATATCTTTTAAGAATAGCTTGTTCCAGCTATTTGCTACAACAAATAAAATAATCACACATATTAAAACTATATATTTTTTGCTGGTATAAAAAACAGGAGTTGTAAAATGTTTTTTTTTAAAAGAAACTTTATAAACACATTTTTCTTTTAAAAGATCAAATAATTGTTTAGAATCCATTCCTAACCATTCTAAATATGTTCTGATATGACCTTTTGAATATATATTGTTTTCAATTGTTTGAAATTTTCCTGCTTCAATTAAAATAAGTAACTCAGTTTTTATTTTTAAGATACTTGCAACTTCATCAATACTCTTTTTTTTATTCTCTCTATTAATTTTAATTTGGTTACATATTTCTTTAATTTTTTTCATTATAAATTATTATTCTATGTTTCAATATATATTTTTTAAGAGAATTTTAGAAAACAATAAACATTAAAACTATTCTTAAAAAAACATTCTAATCTAATTCAAAAGCTGAATGTAAAGTTTTTATTGCTAGTTCAGCATATTCTTCATCAATTAATACACTAATTTTGATTTCAGAAGTTGATATTACATGAATATTTATATTCTTAGATGCTAGAGCGGAAAACATTTTTTTTGCAATTCCAGAATGAGTTCTCATACCTAAGCCTATTAT
The DNA here is from genome assembly GCA_002937675.1 of Alphaproteobacteria bacterium MarineAlpha9_Bin1. GTDB lineage: Bacteria > Pseudomonadota > Alphaproteobacteria > TMED109 > TMED109 > MarineAlpha9-Bin2. The sequence goes on from PTKJ01000069.1 coordinate 1,104, forward strand.
TGATATTTTAGCTAGTTTACTATTAGTAATTATACGTTCAAATCCTATATTATCCTTATTCTTATTCATCAATGACAATGATTGTTTTAAGTCTGCATTAGATACGGTAAAAGTAAAGTTGATGTTTTTTTTATTTTCTGAACCTGTTTGTACAATCATATCCACATTAATATTGGAATCACTGAGTGAAGTAAAAATTTTAGCTGCTACACCAGGACGGTCTTGTAAGTTAATTAAGGTAATATTGCATTCTTCTTTGCTATGAGTTATTCCGCTAACCAAAGCTTTTTCCATCCCTTTTTCCTCTTCTACTAACATAGTTCCTGCTTTTCCAGATGTACTAGATAGCACTTGGACCTTAACATTATTTCGCATAGCCATTTCGACAGAACGTGTTTGCAGTATTTTTGCACCTAAAGAAGAAAATTCTAACATTTCTTCATAACTAATTCGATCAATTTTTTTTGCTTTTTTTACAATTCGAGGATCACTCGTATACACTCCATCCACATCGGTGTAAATATCACATCTATCTGCTTTTATTGAAGCAGCTATGGCTACGGCTGAGGTATCAGATCCCCCTCTTCCTAGAGTTACTATTCTTTTTTTCTTAAGACCTATTCCTTGAAACCCTGCAATAATAGGTACTATATTTTGTTTTAGAAGATCAAAAATAAGATTTTTGTTTATTTCAATAATTTTAGCCTCAGAATTATTGTCATCACACACAATAGGTATTTGCCAACCCAGCAATGATTTAGCTTTTATGCCCATTTGATTCAAACACATTGATATTAGTCCAATTGATACCTGTTCACCCGTCGAGACTATTACATCATATTCTTCGGGACTACGCTTTGCTTCAAATTGAGTAGCTAATTTGATTAATTTATCGGTCTCACCTGCAATGGCCGATGCTAATACTACAACTTGGCTTCCTTTTTCACATTCTCTAGATATTAATGAGCATGCTCTTTTAATTTTATCAATATCTCCTAACGATGTGCCACCAAACTTTTGAACTATTATGCTCATAATCTTCTTTCGATTAATTAATGTTTCTTTAAATTAATAATACCTCTACTATAATTTAAACTTATTAAATAAAATATATTCATAGTTTGACTTTTAAAAATTCGCAATAAAGTTTTAAATTTTTATTATAAATTTATAAGGTATATTTTGCATTATGCACACTGATACTACAGATAAAAAAGAAATAAAATTATTCAATCAGTTATCTTCAAATTGGTGGAATGAAAATGGTGAAATGTCTATTTTGCACTCTATGTCTGAAGCAAGAATGAATTATATAAGAAATATACTTATAAAGTATTTTTCTATTAAATCCAATTCTCTGAAAGTTTTGAAGGGTTTGAAGATATTAGATGTGGGATGCGGGGGAGGGATCTCTTCTGAGCCTTTTGCGAGAATGGGAGCTAAAGTAACTGGGATAGATCTATCTTCCGAACTTATTAGGGTTGCTAAGCAACATTCTAGAAAAATGAATTTAAATATAGAATATCTTCACAGAAATATTAAAACTATAGTAGATGAAAACAAAAAGTATGATGTAGTAGTTGCATTAGAACTTTTAGAACATGTAAATAATCTTTCAAATTTTTGTGAATTGCTAGGTAGGTGCGTTCATTCTAAAGGATTAATAATTTTATCTACTATTAACAAAACTGCCTTATCTCACTTATTAGTAATCAAATTAGCCGAAGATGTTTTTAATAAGCTTCCAAGGGGAACCCATAATTTTAAAAAATTTATAAAACCTGAAGGCTTAAGTGAAATTTTTAAAAGGTCGGGTTTTGAAATAAAAAACTTGAAGGGAATATCTTGGTTTCCCCTTAATAGATGGGTATTAACTAATAATACATCTGTAAATTATATATGTTCTTTTGTTAGATCTTAGGCAGCTTTGCCATGACAATATTTATATTTTTTTCCTGATCCACATGGACAGGTCTCATTTCTTCCTATTTTTTTTGATTTAATGCCTTTATTTTTAAGTTTAGGTTCTTCTTGACTCTCGAAAAAATTTGTTTTTTGCTGCTTTCTTTGTGGAATTTCTGTAGTTATTTGAATATTTAATAAAATGGCCGTTGTTTGCATCCTTACTTTTTCTAGCATTAAATAAAAAAGATTGAAAGCTTCACTTTTATATTCATTGAGCGGATCTCTTTGAGCGTATGCCCTTAGTCCTATTCCTTGTCTAATGTGATCAAGTTGCAGAAGGAGTTCTTTCCAATTTTGGTCAATAATTTGAAGCATTATCTGTTTTTCTATCAGCCTCATGTTGTCTTCACCAAAAAGATTAATTTTTTCTGCTGTCCTTTCTTTTGCAGCATTTAATATTCTTAATTTTAATTCTTCTTCTGCTATGCCGTCTTCTTTAGACCACTCTATTACTGGTAAATTAAGTCCTAGTTCTTTAAGAGATGTACTTAAACCTTTAGTGTTCCATTTTTCAGGATAAGCTTTGGGAGGTATACTATTTTCAACTAAAGATTCTATAACCTCTTCCCTCATATTTTCAACTGTTTCAGAAATGTTATCCGTTTGAATTAAATCTTTTCTTTGTTCATATATTACTTTTCTTTGGTCATTCATTACATCGTCAAAGCGCAAAAGGTTCTTTCTTATTTCAAAATTTCGTGCCTCCACTTTTTGTTGGGCCTTTTCTAAAGCCCTATTAATCCAGGTATGAACTATTGCCTCCCCTTTTTTGAGACCTAATTTTAATAACATATTATCTAATTTTTCAGATCCAAATATTCTCATTAAGTCATCTTCTAGTGAAAGAAAAAACTTTGATTCACCTGGATCTCCCTGCCTTCCAGATCTCCCTCTGAGCTGATTATCAGTTCTTCTGCTTTCATGTCTTTCTGTTCCTATAACGTATAATCCTCCAGATTTTATTGCCAAATTTTTATTGGACACTATATCGTTTAAAAGCTTATCTTCCTTTTGTAAGTTATTATTTTTTAACATTTCAAAGTTTCCGCCTAATTGGATATCAGTTCCTCGTCCTGCCATATTTGTTGCTATTGTCACAGATCCAGGAATGCCTGCTTGAGCAATGATATTTGCTTCTTCTTCGTGGTGTCTAGCATTAAGCACACTATGTATAATTTTTTGTTTTTTAAGTATTTTAGAAAGCATTTCTGATTTTTCTATACTTGTAGTACCTACTAATACAGGCTGCTTTTTTTTATTTGCAACTTTTATGTTTTCTATAACTGCTTCCCATTTTTCTTCGGCTGTTCTATATACTTCATCATTTTGATCTATTCTGATCATATCCTCATGAGTAGGTATAGATATTACTTCTAAATTATAAATTTCCATCAACTCGTTTGCTTCTGTTGCTGCAGTTCCAGTCATGCCGGACAACTTTGGATACATTCTGAAATAATTTTGAAAAGTTATAGTAGCTAAGGTTTGATTTTCGTTTTGAATTACAATTTTTTCTTTTGCTTCAAGTGCTTGATGTAGGCCATCGGAATATCTTCTGCCCTCCATCATTCTGCCAGTAAACTCATCAATAATCACTACTTTACCTTCATTAACTATATAATCCTTATCTTTTTCAAATAATTTATGGGCCTTTATGGCTTGGTTTATATGATGAACAATGGTAATATTTGATGGATCGTATAGGTTTTTGTCTTTGATTAGAGAGTTATATTGAAGTATTTTTTCAACATTCTCATTACCTATTTCAGTAAGAGAAACACTCTTAGTTTGCTCATCTATTTCTATGTCTTCATTTTTTAGTTTAGGAATAATATTATTTATAGTGTCGTAGAGCTCAGAATTATCTTCTGTAGGTCCTGATATAATCAAAGGAGTTCGTGCTTCATCTATTAAAATTGAATCAACCTCATCAACTATTGCAAAATTAAATGGACGTTGAACTATTTGTTCAATTTCAAATTTCATATTGTCTCTTAAAAAATCAAAACCTAATTCATTATTAGTACTGTAAGTTATATCACAATTGTAAGCAGCTTTTCTTTCTTCATCATCAATTCCTGGAACCACACAACCAACTGTAAGATCAAGAAATTTATAAATTTGTCCCATCCACTCACTGTCTCTTTTAGCAAGGTAATCATTGACTGTGACAATATGAACTCCTTTTTCTGAGATTGCGTTTAGATAAGCAGGTAGGGTTGATACCAAGGTTTTTCCTTCACCTGTTTTCATTTCAGAAATTTTTCCTTGATGAAGAGCTATTCCTCCTATTAATTGGACGTCATAATGTCTTTGTCCCAGTACTCTTTTAGATGCTTCTCTAACAGTTGCAAAAGATATAGGCAAAAGTTCTTCAAGAGATTTTCCTGATTTATATTCCTTTTTAAGTTCTATAGTTGTAGTTTTAAGTTCTTCATCGCTACACTTTTCTATTTTGTCTTCTAACCTGTTAATTTCTTCTACTATTTTTTGTGTATTTTTTAAATATCTTTCATTAGGAGTTCCAAAGATTTTTTTTGTAATATTCTCTAGCATATCTTTTCCAATATATTATTTTCCAACTAATAAAAAAAATTATAACTACTTTTTATTGATTAAATATTAAGTTTTTATAAATAACTTCATTTTAAGTGTGCATTGTTGTATATGGTAAATTATTACTTCTTATACAATAAAAATAAAAAAATAAAAGAGAATTGCATTTTGCTATGTTAATAAAAAAATCACCATTAGCACCGAGTTCATTTCCTAATTTACCCAAGGTTGGGGGCATTTCAATGTCATCAATAAATTGTGGAATACGAAAAAGTAAAAAGCCAGATTTAATTTTGGTTACTATGCAAGAAGGAACTTCAGCTGCATGTACACTCACTAAGTCTAAAATGCCCTCGGCTCCTGTAAATTGGTGTAAAAAAATACGCGGATATGGGAGAGCAAGGGCGCTAGTTGTTAATTCTGGAAATGCTAATGCTCATACTGGAGAATATGGAGAATTAACTGTCAAAAATACTGTAAATAAAATAGTGGATTTAATAAAATGTAATAAAAATGAAGTATATGTGGCATCTACAGGAGTTATTGGAGAAAAACTTTCTTCAAAATTAATAACTGACTCAATAACCACAATCTATAAAAAAGGAGACAGTTCCTGGAAAGAAATCGCTAGTGCCATACGTACTACAGATACTTTTTCTAAAGGAGCTTCATCTTCGTGTAAGATAGATGGAAAAAATATAAGGATTGTAGGAGTAGCGAAAGGATCAGGAATGGTTTTTCCTAATATGGGGACCATGTTAGCATTTATTTTTACGGATATTGAGATTCCCTCTTTTATTTTATCCGCTCTACTTAAGCAAGGAGTAGATAAGTCTTTTAATTCTATTACCGTAGATGGAGACACTTCGACTTCTGATACTTGCGGACTTTTTGCCACTGGAGTTGTTAATTTTAAAAAACCATTTTCGAAAATTACAGATAAACGTCTAAATATATTTAGTATTGCATTAAATAAAGTACTTCAAAACCTAGCAAGACAAATAGTATGTGATGGAGAGGGGGCAAAAAAATTAATAACAATAAATGTAAGAGGAGCTAAATCTGAAAAAATAGCTCGTAAAATAGGTCTGTCTGTCGCTAATTCACCCTTAGTAAAAACAGCAGTAGCAGGAGAAGATGGTAATTGGGGAAGAATAGTAATGGCTATGGGTAAGGCAGGTATCAGTATTCCTTTAAAACTTTTGTCTATTTCAATAGGAAATATTAAAGTTTCTGAGGCAGGTCTAGTATGTAATAGTTATTCAGAAACTAAATTATCAAAATATATGAAGAATAAAGAAATACAAATTGATATTTGTATAGGAAAAGGTGATCACTCATCCATAGTATGGACTTGTGATTTAACCCATGATTATATTAGAATTAATGCTGATTATCGTTCATAACTAGTTTATATTGATACTTTTATCACATAAGCCTTGAATTCTCAGATTAGAATATCGGCTAGTCATTTTAAAAGATTTGTTTGTTTGTGAAAAAAACATGTTAAGAGAACTATTTTCTCCAGTTTTTCTCAGCCATCCCCCTGTGCCTATTATTGTTCCAGCATTACCTTTTCTTATATTAAATTTTGCAACTTTTATAGATTTTTGGGAATCATCCAATTGAAATATAATTTTAAAATTTGATACTCGTTTTATTATTTTCCATTCTGCATACGTGATAGTATTGTTTAAACTATATATACCCCTACAAAATATGTCTCTTCTTTCAGAATTTTTTGCGAATAG
>PTKJ01000007.1 GCA_002937675.1 Alphaproteobacteria bacterium MarineAlpha9_Bin1
CAGATGAATTAAAAAGATCAAAACCAAAACCGCCGGCATGAATCTAACAAAGCTCATTGTCGTTTTTCCTATGCTTCCCCGGAAGAATTGCCACCGCGAACCCGGTCCCCAGCGGAGTCCCCAGCCTATCGCCGAACCGATGTCTCGGGAACATGTGGCAGAATGCTTGAGAGAGCAAATTCCCGGTAGCAATATTTACGGGCTGATTCATATTGCCGAAGCCTGGAGCTACAACGCCAAAGGCTCCGACGATCATACTTTTAAGCAATTGAAATTTTAAACTTCTTATGAAATCATTCCTTTTCTTAATATTTTCTTTTACTATTATTTCTTGTTCTTCAAAAACAATAAACGACTACACAAAAGATAATCTTGACTTTTATAAAGAAGAAATACAGAAGCAAGGTGATATAGTAGTCTCCTCTATGGCATTAGCCTCAAGGCATTTACATGATATAGCCTGGAAAATATTATATAATAATTCAAAATTATGCGGAGAAAATACTATAACTGCTTTTGGTATAATGGTGGGTGAACGTAACGATTTACCTAGTAATTTAAAAACTTCGTATAGTATTCTTTTTGAAGATAATTTTAATAAAAAATTTAATAATTTTCCTATTGTGGTTTCTGTAGCTCAAAGTAGTCCCGCAGAAAAAAGAGGAATAAAAGAAAAAGATATTATCATTAGTGTTGATGGAAACGAGACAAGAGATAGAATTAGAAATTTACTTTCAAAAGCTTCCTATAAGGGCAGCTTAACTTTAAAGGTGTTAAGAGGAAATGAAGAATTAGAAATGGAAGTTTCTGGAACACGAATTTGTGGTTATTCTGTGCAACCTCTCATATCTCCCTTTCCGACTGCTTATGCAGATGGATCAAAAATATTTGTTACATTAGCAGCTTTAGACTTTATAAAAGATGATTCAGAATTAGCTTTTTTAATAGGACATGAACTAGCTCATAATATACTACATTTTCAGGGAGAAAAAGTAGGAGAAGAGAATTTTTTGCCTATAAGTGTTGAAGATAAACCGGAAATAAGAAGAATTGGAGATATATTTATTTGGGAAAGTCAATCTAAAGAAACGGAGGCAGATTTAAAAGGTATAGAATATTCGTATAGGGCTGGCTATGATCCACATAGCGCAGCTAACTATTTTAGAAGATTATCTACCTATATGCCAGAATTGATAGAGGGTTCAGTATTTAATATTCATCCCGGCAATGCAAACAGAGCTTATAATCTTGATAAGGTAGCAAAACGATTAAAAAAGAATAATAACTAAAATATAGCGGGTAAAATTGTTTTCAAAAACTAAATCTTGGATAACTTATTGCCTTTATGATTGGGCTAACTCTCCATTTGCAACTGTCATTATAACATTTATATTTGCCGTTTATTTTCAGAAAGCTATTGTTGGAGATCCTGAGAAAGCATCTATACTTTGGGGTTGGGCAATTGCAATATCTTCTTTTTTAATAGCTATTATAGGGCCTATATTAGGAAAATTTGCTGATGATAATTATAGCCATAGGTACTGGTTAAGATTGTTTACAGTTCTTTCATCCATAGGAGCTGCCCTGTTTTGGTTTGCTTATCCTAGTGAGGATTTAATACTTTATGTTTTAGTTCTTGTGGTTTTATCAAACACGTTTTTTGAGTTAGCAGGCGTTTTTTATAATTCTATGTTAATATCGTTTTCTTCAAAAAATAAAATAGGTAGATTATCTGGTCAATCTTGGGCAGCAGGTTATATGGGAGGTATAGTTTGTCTGCTTATAATTTTATTTGGTTTTGTTCAAACAGATAATCCTCTTTTGGGATTAGAAAAACATAATGCAGCCAATATTAGAATCGCAGGACCAATAGTTGCGTTATGGTTTATCTTGTTTTCCCTACCTTTTATATTAAGTTTTTCTAAAAAAATAGAAAAATCTAATATTAAATTAAAAGATTCTATAATGTCTTTTCTTCTCGACTTAAAAAATATTTTTAAGGGAAATAATAAAGGAAAGTTCCTTTTAGCAAGAATGATCTATACAGATGGACTGAATACACTTTTTGCATTTGGAGGTTTATATGCAGCCGGCACATTTGATATGAATTTTTCAGAAATAATAATATTTGGTATTGCAATAAATGTTACAGCTGGGATTGGTGCTTTAGTGTTCTCATATATGGATGATTTGATAGGTCCCAAGCGTGTTATAATTATTTCTTTACTTAGTATAATTGTAATTGGCTTTTTTACTTTAATAATTGAAGACAAGTCTTATTTTTTAATACTTGGCTCTTCTCTGGGTTTTTTTATAGGCCCTGTTCAAGCTTCAAGTAGATCATTTATGGCAAGATATGTTGATTCTGAAAATAAAGGAGAAATTTTTGGACTATTTGCGTTGTCCGGAAAAGTTACTGCTTTTTTAGGTCCTTTATTACTATCTATTACTGTTTATGTCTTTGATAGTCAAAGAGTAGGTATGGGAAGTATAATTATATTTTTGATATTAGGTCTATTGTTTTTATTAAGAGTCAAAGAGCCTAGGACTTTGTAAAATTAAAATAAAGAAAAATAATTAGTGTTTAAAATGCCTTATTCCTGTGAATACCATTGATATTCCAAGTCTATCAGCTGTTTTAATTACCTCTTTATCTCTAATGGATCCACCTGGTTGGATTACAGATGTAATTCCTGCTTCTGCTGCAGTTATTAAACCATCATCAAAAGGAAAAAATGCATCAGATGCTACAACTGAACCATTGATCATATTTAGTTTCAATTTTGCTATATTACTAGCTTCTTTAGCTTTCATGACGGCTATTCTTGTGGAATCAATTCTACTCATTTGGCCTGCACCTATGCCCACTGTAGAACCATTTTTTGCGTATATGATAGCATTAGATTTAACATGTTTCGCTACCTTGAAAGCAAACAATAAGTCATTGGTTTCTTTTTTGCTTGGCTTTCTTTTTGTGACTATTTTAAAGTTACTTTTTGTTAATTCCAAATTATCTTTATCTTGTATTAGAAAACCACCATTAAGATATCGTAGATCTTTTAAGTTATTTTCATAAGAATTTGTTTTTTTTGTTTGGATTAATCTAAGATATTTTTTTGAAGAGAAAATTTTAGTTGCTTCAGTTGAAAATTTAGGTGCAATGATCAATTCTAAAAATAGCTTATTGATTTCTTCTGCTAAAGTTTTATCTATTTCTCTATTGAAAGCTACTATTCCCCCGAAAGCACTGATAGGATCAGTTTTAAGAGCAGCTTTCCAAATAGCTATTTTTTTATTTCCTGTTGCAACACCACACGGATTGGCGTGTTTAATTATAGCAATCGTCGGTTTCAAAAAATCATTAATAAGTTCTAATGCCGCATTTGCATCATTTATATTATTATAAGATAAAGATTTTCCCTGTAACTTATCGGCGTTAACTATTCCATTAGATATAACGTGTGGATATTGATATACTGCAGATTTTTGATGAGGATTTTCTCCATAGCGCAAAATATATAATAATTTTCCAGAGATAGAAATTTTTTCAGGCCATTCAACATTCAATTTTTTATTGAACCATTGGGATATGATGCTATCGTAATAAGATGTGTAACCAAAAGCTTTAGCTGCAAATTTCTTTCTAAATTCTAAATTTGTTGAACCACCAAGACTTTTTAAAATATTTTCTAATTCTAAGTAGTCCTTAGGGTCAGTAATGACACAGACATTTTCGTGATTTTTAGCTGCAGACCTAATCATTGCAGGTCCTCCAATATCTATGTTTTCTATACAAGTTTCATAACTTTTTGTGTTTTTAATCGTTTCCAAAAAAGGATATAAATTAACCACTATTAAGTCTATAGGATCTATACCGTATTTTTTCATTGTATTTTGATGTTTTTTTAATTTTTTTCTTCCTAATAATGCTCCATGTATTTTAGGATGAAGTGTTTTGAGCCTACCATCTAATATTTCAGGAACATTAGTATAGCTTGACACTTCTTTAACGTTAACTTTATATCTTCTTAGAGTTTTTGCGGTACCTCCTGTTGAAAGCACTTCAACATTGTATTGATTAAATATTACAGCTAGTTTTTTTATATCTTTTTTGTCAGATAGAGATACTAGTGCTCTCTTAATTCTTATTAAATTTATATTCATTTATTTTTCTACCTGAGTTTTATTATCAATCGAAAATTCAGGAACCAATTTTTTTAAAATGTTGATAGTTTCGGTGAATTGGTTCTTGAGTATATATTGATCAATTTGTTCTAGCATTTCTTCCACACTTTTTAAGTTAAATTCTCTACATTTTGCGATAATAATATCTGGGTGCTCTGTTTTGATTTGATTCTCATCATCATAAAAGAGTTTTTCATAGCGTTTCTCCCCGGCTCTGAGTCCAGTATATTTAATTTTAATGTCTTTCCCAGGAGTTAGACCAGACAATCTTATCATTTGTCTAGATAAGTTATCTATGTTTATTGGTTGTCCCATATTTAGTACAGATATTCCCCCTTTTTCATCTTTTTCCATCGTTTGAGTCAAAGAAATCAAGACTAATTCAACCGCTTCTTTAACGCTCATAAAAAATCTAGTAGTATCTTTATCAGTTACTGTTATGGGTCCTCCTCTTTCTATCTGACTTTGAAAAAGTGATACTACGGAACCTGTTGATCCCAACACATTTCCAAATCTAACAGTAATAAAAGAAGTGTTTTTCGTATCTATATCTAAATTTTGAATATAAATTTCTGCAGCTCTTTTAGATGCTCCCATATAACTTGAGGGTTCTACTGCTTTATCAGTAGAAATAAGGACCATTGCTTTTGAATTAAATTTTTTACAATTTTCGGCAATTATTTTTGTACCAATTGTATTTGTTCTAATTGCTTCAATAGGATGCTTCTCACAGATTGGAACATGTTTTAGTGCTGCAGCATGTAAAACTATTTCTGGCTTATACTTTTCAAATAATATTATAACTGCTCTTTCGTCTCTAATATCTAAAAGCTCAGAAACCACTTTTATATTCTTTTTTTCATTTTTTATGTTCTCAGTGATGTTCCATAATGCAAATTCTGAGCAATCTGCTAAAATTAAGTTATCAGGTTGCATAACTATAATTTGCTTGCATAATTCACTACCGATTGTCCCTCCTGCTCCAGTAACTAAAATATTTTTATTTTGAATTAATTTTTTTAAACTAGTTTTATCTAGTCTTGTTTCTGGTCTTCCTAAAAGATCTTCAACTTCTACAGGTTTAATTTTATTTGATAGACTGGGGCTAGCCGGATCAAGTTCAGATAATTTAGGTGTTCTTGATAAAGAAAGTCCCATTTCATTACATGTTTCTAATAAAAAATCTATTTGTTCTCTAGAAATATTTCTGTCAGCAATAATTACTTTAGTTAATTTACTATGAGCCACTGACTTTTTTCTTTTTACTTCTTTCAATTGTTTGATAGGACCAATTACTTTAATTTCTCTCAGGGTCCGTCCCCATTTCTCTTTATCATTATCTAAGATCCCAATTACATTATAGGGTCCTTCTATTTTACTAGAGTTTCTTATAAAAGATTCTGCTTCTTCATTTGCGCCAATGATAAGGACATCAATTCTTTCATTTTCATTATAAATTGGAGAAAGAGTTTTGTCTCTTAGAAGTCTGTATACAATCCTTATTCCCCCTGAAATAGCTAGCAACAAAATCCAATAAATTATGAGGGTAGATCTAGGAATTTCTTCGAGTCTAGTCATTAAAAATATAATAAAAGCTGTAATTGTTACTGAGAGCAAAGTCGCTTTTAAAATGACTATCAGATCATTAATTGACGCATATCTCCAAATTCTTTTATATACCCCTAAGATCCAAAAAGATGCAATGGTAGAAGTTGATACTATTAAAGTATTTAACAATAATTCTTGTGGAAATTCTTCTAGTCTTAACCAGTATGCTCCCCAAAAAGCTGTTACAGCACATATTCCATCTATAGTAGATGCGAGAATAAGACGATTGGTTTTATTCATTTATTGGTTTCCGTCTTTTACCTAAAAAGTAATATATAAGTACTATAGTAGATAGTATTGACAATATTAAACAAAGTGTAATTATAGTATTTGACTGAAAGTAAGAAGAAATTGATGCAAAAATAATCATCATAACCCCGTGAAATCCTATAGCTATACAAACATTAGAATGACTTTTTCCATTTTGAATTGCAATTTGATAACAATGCTCTTTATGTGCTTCCCAAAATGGTTTCTTTTTAAAAAATCTCTTAAATAAAGTAGTTGTGCTATCTATTACGTAATAATTACATAAAAAGAAAGCAGAAAACCATAAATTATTTACGCATAATACCATTATAAGAATAATATTAATAAGACCTAAAGGAATAGATCCCACATCTCCTAAAAAAACTTTGGCTGGATTCCAGTTCCAGAATAAAAAAGCCATTCCGCTTCCAACAAGAAATCCTGAAAGAAAAAAGAGAATATCAGATTCTAATCCTGAAAAGAATGATGAAATCAAACTTCCAAAACCAATAATTATACATTGTGTTCCCGAAATGCCATCGATTCCATCCATAAAATTAAATAGATTAATAAACCATAATATTAAAAAAAATATAAGAATAAGCTGCATCCCAATAGGTAGTAAAAGGTTAAAAGTAGCGTATGATTGAGTTTCATTACCATAAGGAGCATAAAACCAAATATATAGAAAAAAAGAGACAACTATCATTTGAAAAAATAATCTCAATATTGGAGTCAATGATTTTCTATCGTTTATTAGAGAAACTAAGGCCAAACATGTTATGCATAAAGAAATACCTAAATACCAAAATTTTAACCCAAAAGCTAAATGCCACATTATTACGAATGATGTTACTATTATAATGCCTGCTCCCTTAGGAGTCGGATTACTGTGACTAGACCGTTCATTAGGAAGATCAACAAACTTCCTAGATATGAGAAATGGAATTATAGCCCTAATTGCGATAATATTTATTATAAGGCTGACAAAAAAACTAAATATTAAAATGTGAGAACTCATGCTGATCAAATTCTTACTCCAAAAGAAATTTAGACCAATTTGATCTTCCAAAAGCTATAAAATTAGGATTCATTCTATTTGATCTTCCATATATCAACTCTTTGTTATTGAGTTGAATAACTTTTCCTCCAGACCCTTCAACAATAGCGTGCCCTGCAGCACTATCCCACTCATAAGTAGGACTTGTTCTTGGATATAAATCTAGCTTACCTTCTGCAATAAGAGTAAATTTTATGGCACTTCCTTTGCTTATAGTTTTATAGTATTTAATTTTTCTTAGCCATTCTTTAAGCTTAGGACCCACGTGATGTCTGCTAGTTGCAATTGTAGGTCCTCTAATGGGGATGTCCCTGCAATAAATTTTTCTAATATTTGATTTAGGCAACTTGACATATGAGCCAATATTTTTTCCTCCTATCCATACTTTTTGAGTGGGGGGGTGTGCTATACATCCTAATATAGGGGATCGATTATTTATTAATGCTATACATACTACAAAATCGTTGCTTCCCTCTATAAAAGATTTTGTTCCATCAAGAGGATCAATGAGCCAATGAGTTTTGTCACCCAAAGCATTTTTAGGAGCAGTTTTTTCCTCACTAACTATTGGAAAATTAGTAAATATAGAGCTAAGTTTTTCTGTAATAATTTGATCTGATTTGATATCAGCGGTTGTTACTGGACTTCCATCATTTTTAATTTTAGCAGGGGAACCTAAGTTTTGCATAATAGTTTTCGAGGCAAATAAAGCAATATCAATTATTTTATCTTTTATTTTATCTAAGTTTTGATTTGTCAGTTTCGGCATCAATTATCTCTTTGTAAGTTTTAGATGAATTTATAGTTAAATTGCTATATTTTATAATTGGATATTTTTAGTTTAATGCTACTATCTAATATTTACTTTGCAATCTATAAGTAAATTTTTTTTGGAATAAAAGAGCTATGCAGATTACTGATATAGAATTCACTCTGGGCAGCAAGAAAGAAACTATAGAGCAACTTGGAAAATACAATCAAGGATGGGATATTGAAAAAATAAAAGATAAGACTGGTGTTCATATACGACATTTATTGCGAGCAAATGAAGATGAAAAAACTTTAGTGATTAACGCCACTAAAAAACTAATAAACAGAGTAGGAGTACATAAAATAGATGGTCTCATTCATGTAAGTCAGTCAGCATTTTCTAGGCTTCCTACTTCTGCTTGTTTAATACAAGACATATTAAAGCTTCCTAAAAGTATCATGGCATTTGATCTAGTACAAGGATGCTCCGGTTTCGTATATGGCTTGTCAGTAGCTTCCTCTATGATGGATCAATTTTCATTTCGACGTGTTTTAATTGTTTGTGCTGATACTTATTCAAGGTATATTTTGGAGGACGATAGAACTACAAGACCAATATTCTCAGACGGAGCGGCAGCAGTTTTATTAGAAAACAAGGGTTCTGGGTCAATTGGTCCTTTTTCTTTTATTACTGATGGTAGTGGAGGAGATTCTCTCACATTAATAAATAAGAATGGAAAAGAAAATTTATTTATGGACGGTAAAAAAATTCTTCAATTTACTATGCGAGAGGTACCAATTGTTTTCAATGATTTGTTAATAAAATCGGGTTTGGATAAAGAAGACATAGATTTGTTTATATTTCATCAGGCTAGTGCTGTTGTATTAAGAAGATTAAAATCTAAATTAAAAGTACCTGATGAAAAGTGGTTTGAAAATATAAATGAAAAAGGAAATACTACATCAGCAACGATTCCTATCGCTATTGCAGAAGCAAAGAAAAATAAAATATATAAGGCAAACATGAAGATTATGCTAATAGGTTTTGGGGTAGGATTATCTGTAGCAGGTTGTATAGTTAGATCATAAATATTTTTTTATTAAACACCAATTTATTTTGGCTCCGGTATTAGAAGTGTTTCCTGAAATAATTATTTGTTGTGAGTTTGTTGTGGTTTCATCGTCTTCAATATAGATTGATTTTTCAGTAGTTAAATCAAAAGAATTTTTGTTATTTATAATAGAAAATTCCCAACCTCCGCTAGGAAGTGATATCAAGGCTTTCTCATTATTTCTGGAAAGCTGTGTTGTTGCTCTTGGATGTAAATGAAAATGAATTTGGAATTTTAAACCAGGACCTGAAATAATGGAATCTATTCCTTTTAAAATTGTTCCCCTTTTATCTAATTGAAGAGTTCTTTCGTGCTTTGCTGTAAAAATATTGTAATAACCGTTATGACTCGCAAAAATTTGCTCGCCTCCGGTTAAAACAGATCTTTTAATATTTATTATGGGGATACGTTTGTTTTTAGCAGACGAAGAATTAGTGTCATTTATAACTAATGTTGAATGTGCAGCAGAGGCAGATAATGCTTTTTGCCATTTTTCGCTATTTATTAAAGCAGGACCACAATTTACTATTAGCCTGTCCCTCGATACACTCATTTCAAAACTTAGAGATCCTGAATATATTTTTTCTTGCGCCTGGCTGCAATCCATTACTATTATTGTTCTGCCTGCAGCTAGTCTTTCATATCCTGCTGTAATTAAACTTCCGGAAATTCGTGAGCTTAGTTTTATACTAGTTTTATCTAAAACTTTATCGATCGCCTCTCTTGAAAAAGATTTTCCGCCATTTAGTCTTGCTAAAGTGCCGTCACCTAGCCTTAAAGAACGAATTGAGAAGCTCATTTTTGTTATGGTAGTATTTATTATTTCGGGTAGTGAATCATGATCATATAATGAATTTCTTATCCAGATCAAATCTGCTAAGATTTCTAGAGTTGAAGAGGGTTGTCGATTTATATAACAACCATCATCTAAAATCTCTCTCTCTATACATTTTAAAAGTACTTTTTTAGCTTGATTTAATCTTTTTGCTCCCTTACTTAATGAAATTCCAGATATAATGAGACCTCTAATTGCAGTAAATTTTTCAGCTTCCAGATTTGATTTTTCTATTATATTACTTAAGTGTCTGGATTGAGAGGATAAAAGCTTTAAAAATTTCTCTCTAAAACTTTCATCTGCATCATTTAATATAAGATCGGAATGTGCAATCCAAGCACAAATTCTTCGACCTAAAATGTCAGGTCTCCAGCTAATAGGGTGCCAATCTGAATGACCTGAATTCATCCAATTTGTTATTAAAGCTCTAGAATGTTGTTGGGCAGCTTTCCCTTCTCTTGCTTTAAAATGTCTGAGCCAAGAAAATCCGTGCATTTCTGATAACCACCACGTTCCTACACCAGGGGGATCCCATAAAGGTTGCCTGGGAGCATGAATTTCCTTGCCAGCAAAATTATATCTTCCTTGAAAAATTTCATCTGCAAAGTTAGCATTTCCTGACCAAGGATCTAAAATTATATTGGTTATCTTTTCTGTGTTTCTAGAATTTAACCATATTTTATAAAGTTTAGATTTATGAATAATATTAGTAATTTTTTTATTGATTGTTTTAAACAATAATTTGAAACCCTTAGGTGTGTTTACGCAAATCTTTGATTTTTTTTAAATAATTTGTGGGTTTACTCGAAAATATAAAATTTCCTGCTACTAAAACATTTGCTCCGGCTTTTTTACACAGCTCAGAGGTAGTTTTGTTAATACCACCATCAACTTCTAAATCTATTTGATATCCAGAATTATTGATCATTGATCTAATATTTTTAATTTTCTTAAGTTGTTCAGGCATGAATTTTTGACCGCCAAAACCTGGATTTACTGTCATGACAAGGATTAGATCGCAATATTTTAAAATAGGAATTAACTTTTTTTCGGAAGTTCTAGGTTTAATAGAGATCCCTGCTTTAAGACCTAAAGACCGTATAGCTTTTAAAGAGCTCACAGGATTTTTTTCTGCTTCTATATGTATAGTTATTATATCTGCTCCAGCTTCAGCAAAAGGTTTTATCCAATTTTTGTAAGGATTTGTCATTAAATGAACGTCAAAAGGTTTTTTAGAAAATTTTCTAAGGTCTGCAACTATTTTGGGTCCCAAAGTAAGATTAGGTACAAAATGCCCATCCATAACATCGATATGAATCCAATCAGCTCCTGCTTTGTCTACTACCCTGATTTCTTCTCCTAGTTTAGAAAAATCTGCTGATAAAATTGAAGGTGCTATTAATGTCATCATGCTCATACTTTAATATGATTATAAAAATAAATTTGTACAAATCATTATTAATGACTTTTCATTAATCTTGCTATAAAAAAACCATCCATTCCACCTTTGCTTGAATATAAAAATGGAAAAGTTTGAATGAATCCTTCTTGGGTTATTGCTTTGTTAGGAATGTCAATTTCATTCGGTCTTATAGGAATAATTTTGAATTCTGTATTTTTATTTATAAAATTTTTAATTAGATTTTTACCTTCCTCAGGTTCTAGGGAACATACGGAATATATTAATATACCATTTATATCTATCATTTTAGAACCAGAAATTAATAATTTATCTTGTTCTTTATTTAATAATTTTATCTTACTATTAAAAGCTTCTTCACTACTGTTAAGTCTCCAAGGAATGTCTGGATTTTTTCTTATGGTACCTGTGGAAGAACAAGGAGCATCAATTAAAACTGCATCAGCCAGTGTTTTTGGTTTCCAACTATTTGCATCTTTATTGACTATTTTGGCTTTTAATCCAAGCCTTTTAAGATTATTCGAAAGTATTCTTGTTCTTTTTAGGTTTTTTTCAACTGCAGTTACTTCTACTCCATAAGATATAAGTTGGGCTGTCTTACCTCCAGGAGCAGCACATAAATCTATAACTTTTGCATCTTTTGATACTGAATTAATGAGAATTTTACATGGAATTTGTGCGGCAATATCTTGTACCCACCATTTGCCTTTTTTATAACCCGAATAATTGCTGATTTTGCCTTTTGGATTTAAAATTCTGATATTATTTTTACCTAACTTTATTCCATTTAGTTGTTTTACATATTTATCAACATCTTTAAGATTTTTAAAAGTTATATCTAGAGCAGGAGGCATAATTATATGTTGTAAAGAGATTTTTTTTAATTGTTCATTGTTAAATAATTTCAACCACTTTTTCTTTAATAAGCTAGGAATATTATTAATCGGATCCATTTCTTTTATTTTTTTATTCTCTTTATCTCTAGATAGATTCCTTAAAATAGCGTTTGTAAAATTTACATGATTAGGAGAAATT
This sequence comes from Alphaproteobacteria bacterium MarineAlpha9_Bin1, assembly GCA_002937675.1. Lineage (GTDB taxonomy): Bacteria > Pseudomonadota > Alphaproteobacteria > TMED109 > TMED109 > MarineAlpha9-Bin2. The sequence goes on from PTKJ01000007.1 coordinate 12,255, forward strand.
ATTTTTGCTATTTTTACTGCATCATTTACTGCGGCATAGTTTGGGGTGTTCATAAATAAAATTTGAGCTGCACCTATTATGATATTTGCTTTGATTATAGATTTATTTTTTTTTATAGGCTTTTTAATATATTCTTTTAAACATAAATCTATTTGCCCTAGTCTTCTTAAGGAAATTCCTAAAAGAGTTTTATAAAAAGCATCCTCGTTTCCCAAATTAATATTTTTAGAATGATCCAGAATGTTTTTTAGCTCAATTGTGGCTTGGAACCTTTTATTTATAGTTTTATTTGGCATTTCTTTTATCTTTTACACATATATTAACAACTGATAAAAATGAAAAGAAAATAAAACTTTTAATTATTTATTCATTCTATTATTTACTAGATCTTTTACCACGTTTGGGTCAGCTAGAGTTGAAGTATCACCTAATTGATCATGTTCATTGGCAGCTATTTTTCTTAAAATTCGCCTCATGATTTTGCCAGAACGAGTTTTGGGAAGGTTAGGTGCCCATTGTATCAAATCAGGGATGGCTATTGGTCCTATTTCGTTTCTAACACTTTGTAATAACTCTCTTTTCAAATCTTCAGAGGGATTTATTCCGTTAGATAATGTTACATAAGCATAGATTCCTTGACCTTTAATTTCATGCGGGTATCCAACTACGGCAGATTCAGCAACATTTTTATGAGCGACAAGTGCACTTTCTACTTCTGCTGTGCCCATTCTATGACCACTAACATTTATAACATCGTCAACCCTTCCTGTTATCCACCAGTAACCATCCTTATCTCTTTTAGCTCCGTCTCCGGTAAAATATAAATTATCAAATTTTGAGAAATAAGTTTCTGCAAATCGTTTATGGTCCCCATAAACTGTTCTCATTTGACCAGGCCAAGAATCTTCTAATACTAGATTCCCCTCAGCTTCTCCTTTTAGTTTGTTTCCATCATTGTCAACTAAGGCAGGTCTTATTCCGAAAAAAGGTTTAGTGGCTGAGCCAGGTTTGAGGTTAATAGCTCCAGGCAAAGGACTAATAAGAATGCCGCCAGTTTCAGTTTGCCACCAAGTGTCCACTATAGGGCAGTTTTCTGATCCTATGATTTGATAATACCAATTCCATGCTTCTGGATTTATAGGTTCTCCAACCGTTCCAAGTAGTCTTAAGCTATCCCTTTTTGTGGTTTTCACGGGAGCATCTCCTTCTTTCATTAATGCTCTTATAGCTGTGGGTGCCGTATAAAAAATATTTACTTTATGTTTATCCACCACTTGCCAAAATCTCGAAGAATCAGGAAAATTAGGCACTCCTTCAAACATAAGGGTAGTGGCCCCATTTGCTAAAGGACCATAGACAATATAAGAATGTCCAGTGACCCAACCTACGTCGGCGGTACACCAGTAAATTTCTTTATCTTTGTAGTCAAAAATATATTTATGAGTAATTGATGCATATACCAAGTAGCCACCTGAAGTATGAAGAACTCCCTTTGGTTTTCCAGTTGATCCAGAAGTATAAAGAATAAATAAAGGGTCCTCAGCATTCATTGTTTCAGGAGCACAATCTTTGGAAGTCAAAAGTTTTTCCTCATGCCACCAAATATCTCTTCCCGAAGTCATGTTTATTTTATTTCCTGTACGACGAACAACTAAGACATTTTTTACATTTGGGCATCTTTCTAGAGCTTTATCAACATTGTTCTTAAGCGGAATAAGTTTTCCTCCCCTGATACCTTCATCTGCAGTAATGAGATAGTTTGAAGTGCAATCTATAATTCGATCAGCAAGACTATCGGGAGAAAAACCACCAAATACCACCGAATGTATCGCCCCTATTCTTGCACATGCAAGCATAGCGTAGGTGGCTTCCGGAATCATAGGCATATAAATGGTGATGCGGTCCCCCTTTTTTACTCCTTGGGATTTTAGAACATTTGCCATAAGACAAACTTCTTCATGAAGCTCTTTATAGGAAATATGTTTTTGTTCTTTGGGATTGTCTCCTTCCCAAATAATGGCTGTTTGATTTCCTTTATTTTGCAGATGCCTGTCTATGCAATTATAAGACACATTTAATTTTCCATCATAAAACCACTTTATCTCTAGATCATTTTTAGAATAATTTACTTTTTTAATAGCAGAATCTGAAAAAGGGACAATCCAATCTATACATTTAGCTTTTTCTGACCAGAAAGCTTCTGGGTTATTAATAGAATAAGTATACAGTTGAACATATTTGTCATTTGTAAAATATGAATTTTTCCTCCAAGCTTCTTTTGTACTTATTATTTTCTCCATTTCTATCCCACCCTAATAAATTATTTTTATTTTACTTAGCTATTAAATATTTTTTTTTTATATAAAAGGGAAATTTTTCTAAATTTTTGTTTTTGCATGGACCTTTTACGCACTTTCCACTTTTAGGATCAAATTTTGCACCATGGTTAGCACAAAGTAACTTGCCACCATATGATTGCACCTTTCCTTCAATTAAATCAAGATTAAGGTTAGCGTGTGGACAGTTATTGAGCCACATATAAATAGTTTTTTTTTCCATATATATAATAACACCTGAGCTATATTTTTTCTTCCCTCTAACAACTAAAGCCTTTTTTTCTTCCAATTTTTCTACTTTGTAAATAGCTGTTCCAGGCTTTATGCCACTCAGTTTCAACAAATTATCTTTCATAGTCTGCCTTCTATAACAATTTTTACATATTCGCCATTTTACATATAATGTCCCAATGTTTTTCTGATACAGGCACCACAGAAAGTCGAGACTGACGAATTAATGCAAATTCTTCTAGTTCTTTATTTGCTTTTATTTCTGCTAAGGAAACATACTTTGTAACTTCCTTTACTGCTTCAACTATTACCATTCCAAACCTATTAGAGTTATCTGTTGGGTCCGGTCTATGCTCTCCTATAACTTTAACAATGCCAACTATTTGCTTTTCTTTAACAGAATGATAAAAAAAACCAAAGTCCCCTATTTTCATTTTTTTCATATTATTATTTGCTTGATAATTTCTTACACCGTCCCAACCTTCGCCTTGCTTGCCTTTTGCAACTTGATCCATCCAAGACCAGGTACTAGGTTCTGATTTAAAAAGCCACTTTGCCATTATATTATCCGAATTATATTTTATTATTTTATAGTATTATTAACTAATAAATATATAACTTCCAATATGAAAATATAATATACGTTGAGAAAAATTATTAGAATATAAATTTAAAAGCTGAATTATATTAAGATAGAAGATGAAAAAAAAAGATTTATGTGATCCTTTAAATTTAGCTAAAGCTCTTATTAATTGCCCTTCAGAAACTCCAAAGGAAGCTGGAGCTATATTAGCTTTAAAAAAAGCCCTCTCTGAATTGGGTTTTGTTTGTCGTATTATTTCTTCAGGTGATGCTAATGCAAAAGGAAAGGAGGCTTTGGTTTATAACCTTTATGCCAAAAAGGGAAAAGGAAAAAATCTATGTTTTGCGGGTCATACAGATGTTGTTCCAGCTGGTCCTCTTAAAGAGTGGGATTTTCCTCCCTTCGAAGCAAAAACAAGTGAAGGGAAGCTTTTTGGAAGAGGTGCTGCCGATATGAAGGGAGCTATCGCAGCATTTGTTGCTGCCTCAGCAAGATTTTTTAATGATGAAGATAAGAATTTTTCAGTGAGTTTCTTGATTACAGGAGATGAAGAAGGACATGCTTTGCATGGCACAAAAGCTGTCTTATCTGAGCTAAAAAAATTGGGAGAAGTGATAAATCATTGTATTGTAGGGGAGCCTACGAATCCTGCCAGACTTGGAGAAATGATAAAAATTGGAAGAAGAGGAAGTCTACATGGGAAACTGATTGTAGAAGGCAGACAAGGCCACGTTGCTTACCCGTATTTAGCAGTTAATCCTCTGACTTATTTGGCAAATTTGGTCTCAGTATTATCAAATATACAATTAGATAAAGGTAACAAATATTTTCAGCCTTCAAATTTAGAGTTTGTATCTATTGATACTGGAAATAACATCTCTAATGTTATTCCACATAATGCTTCAGCGAACTTTAATATAAGATTTAATAATTTATATAGTGAAAAAACCTTAATTGATAAAATACGAAAAATTTTAAAAACTGACTTGTCTAAATCTGACGGTATTAAGTGGACTTTAGAAACAGAATTAAGTGGAGAACCTTTTTTGACCCCTCCTGGAAAATTTGTAGACTTAATTAAGGAAGCAGTAAATGAAGTAACGAGTTTAAAACCTGAATTGTCTACGAGCGGTGGTACTTCAGATGCAAGATTTATTAAAGATATATGTCCAGTTATCGAATTTGGATCTGTGGGTAAAACAATGCATCAAACGAATGAATGTATATCTTTAGATGATTTGGAACAACTAACCGAGATATACGAAAATATTCTTCATAGATATGGAAAAGTATTTTCCTAATTAAAATGGATTAAACCAGTGATTGTTGATGCTAAGAAAGAACAGTATGGAATTTTAATCTATATAGGTACTTTATTTATTTTTGCTGCTATGGAAGCACAAGCAAAGTATTTAGCTGAAAGTTTTACAGTTATACAAATAGTTTGGGCAAGATATACTTTTCATTTTGTAGTTATATCTTTAGTTTTACTACTATTAACAATCTTTAATTTTAAAATAGACTTTAAGAAGCCAAGACTGCTTAAAGTTCAAGTCTTACGCTCTATATCTTTGTTACTTATGACATACTTTTTTTTTGTATCACTTTCTAAATTGCCAATTGCTGAGGCTACTATAATACTATTTGCCTCTCCATTAATCACAATTGTACTGTCCCCTTGGCTATTAAAAGAAAAGGTCAATTTTAGTAGTTGGCTAGCAGTAATTATAGGGTTCATTGGAATGATTATCGTTATAAATCCTAGTTCTTTCTTAGAAATATCTGAGATTGATAGAAGCTGGATTGCTGGAATTTTATATGGAATCTTAGCTGCATTGTTTTATTCTTTGTACCAAATAGGTACAAGGATTCTGGCACCAAAAGAGTCAACTATAACAAGTTTGTTATTTGCAGGTGTTGCAGGTCTGTTTGTAACTTCGGCGCTAATGATTATAAATTTTGACCCTCTAACAGGGAGAGAGTCATGGCAACTACCAGATTGGCATAGTTGGGCTTTATTTGTAAGTGTTGGATGTTTTGGGGCAATTGGGCAACTATTAATTCTATGGGCATATGCCAAGTCAAAAGCTACTACTTTAGCTCCTATAAGTTATTGTCATATAATATGGGCAGTAATTTTTGGCTACTTCATTTTTAATTCTTTACCTGATTCTCGGAGCATAATTGGAGCCGCTTTAATTGTTTCTGCAGGAATATATGCTTATAAACAGATAGAAAAGAATAGAACTATTCATAATTAAGAATATTTAACTTCTTCCAGAACTAAGGCATGAGCTGGAGCAGTTGGGCCGGCTAAGCTTCTTTTCCCTTTTTCTAGAGCCTCTACAATTTGGTATTCAGATTTCTTATTAAGACCTATGTCAACCAAAGTTCCAGCAAAGATCCTAACCTGATTCATTAAAAAAGATTTTGCAATTACTCTTATGTATATAATGTCTCCTGTTCTTTTTACTTCTACTTTTTCTATAGTTTTAGTTGCAGATTTAGATTGACAGTCTACGGATCTAAATGCAGAAAAATTATGTTTACCTTCTAATAAAAAAGAGGCTTTTCGCATAAGTTTTTCATTTAATTTTATGGGTATTCTCCAAGATTTGTTTCTTAATAGCGGAGAAGGGCTCTTGGAGTTTAAGATTGTGTATATGTAACAACGGCTTATAGCAGAAAATCTTGCATGAAAAGTATTACTGACTTTTTGAGTCTTAAGTACAGAAATTTTATTTTGAGTATCTCTTGCTAAATAAAAGTTGAGCCCCATAGTCAACTTACCTAATTTGTCTTTTTTGTCTTCTAAGGAAGGGTTACTAATGTCTAAATGTGCAACTTGCGCTATAGCATGAACCCCATTATCTGTTCTGCCTGCTCCAAATACAGTAATCTTTTCTCCAGAAAATTTATAGGCAGCACTTTCTAATTCCCCTTGAATGGTTTTCAATTTTTTCTGGCGCTGCCAACCATGAAAGTCTGCTCCATCATACTCTACTATGATTTTATATCTTGTCATAAATTATATATTTCTTACTTTTTCTCTAAGTTGAAACTTTTGAATTTTACCTGTAGATGTCTTAGGGAGCACTTCAAAAAATACAGATTTTGGACATTTAAAGTTTGCTAGATGTTTTTTGCAAAAATTAATTATTTCTGTTTGGCTAGATTTTTTACCTACTTTAAGTTCTATAAAAGCACAGGGAACTTCCCCCCATTTTTTGTCAGGCCTAGCTACTACTGCTGCGGCAAGTATTTTAGGATTTTTGTACAAAGTTTCTTCTATTTCGATGGAAGAAATGTTTTCGCCTCCAGATATAATTATGTCTTTTGACCTATCTTTAAGCTCTATGTAGGAATCCGGGTGCATTACGCCTAAGTCACCTGTATGAAACCAACCTCCTAGAAATGATTCTTTCGTAGTTTTTTTATTTTTTAAATATCCTTTCATTACCATGTTTCCTCTTAACATGACTTCACCTATTGTCTTCCCATCACTGGGAACAGGAAACATGCTTTCGGGATTGATAACTGAAATTTCTGCTAACGCAGGATACTGCACTCCCTGTCTTGCTTTTTTTTTGGCTCTTAAGTCTCTTGAAAGTTTGTTCCATTCTTCTTTCCACTCACAGATAACGGCAGGTCCATAAACTTCTGTAAGACCATACACGTGAGTTACCTCAAATCCTTTTTCTTCTATTGCTGCCAGAATTTCTGGGGGAGGTGAGGATGCTGCTGTCATAATTCTAACTTTATTTTTTGGTTTTATTATTTCGGTTTTTTTTGCGTTTATTAACATAGAAAGGACTATAGGAGCTCCACAAAAATGAGTAACATTATGTTTTTTTATTAAACTATAAATGTTTTTTGCTTCTACTTTTCTTAAACAAATATGTGTTCCCGCCATTGCTGTAATAGTCCAAGGAAAGCACCAGCCATTACAATGGAACATAGGTAAAGTCCATAGGTAAGTAGGATGTTTTTTCATTTCCCACACCATTTGATTGCTTGTTGCAGTGAGCCAAGCCCCCCTATGGTGATAAACTACTCCTTTAGGATCTCCGGTAGTGCCAGATGTATAATTTAAAGAACAGGCTTGCCATTCATTTTCAGGCCAAATAATTTCACTATTAATATCTCCTTCCTTTATTATTTCATCCAGAATTGCTTCATTATTTTTAGGATTAGATTTTATAAATTCATCATCTGGACAATTAATCAAAAGTGGTCTTTTTTGTGGTGAGATATTTTTTAAAGATTCTCTAATAACTCCTGAGAACTCAGGATCTACTAAAACTGCTTTGGCTTCCCCATGCTTTAAAATAAATTCTATTGATTTAGCGTCTAATCTAGTATTGATTGTATTTAAAATTGCACCTGCCATAGGTATAGCAAAGTGACATTCTAGCATTGCTGGAACATTTGGTAATAAGGCTGCAACAGTATCACCTGTAGAAATGCCATTTTTTCGTAACCCACTTGCAATTAAAGTACATTTTTCTAAGAGTTGTTTATAAGTGTTCTTCTTCTTTCCATGGATCCAAGCAATCTTATCAGGCCAAATATTTGCCGTTCTTGTGAGAAATGAAATAGGAGATAAGGGAAAGTAATTAGCTTGGTTCGGTTGCAAATCTTTTTCCATTATATTTTTATTAGTAATCATCTCTATTAATACCCTTGTTCTTTTTCTTATTTTAGTTATCTTTAAGTTCCTAATTTAATTATGTATAAAACTATTAAATTAAAGTAAAACTATAATGTAGATAATAGTGTTTTTGGGAGGAAATACTTTGTCAAGAAATCTAGAACTTTTAGATACATTTTCCAAAATATTGAGAGATAACGCTGCTGTTTTTGCAAACAAGGCGGCTATTAGAGAAAAAGAGTACGGGATTTGGCAAACCTTGTCCTGGAATGATTTTTATAATAATGCTCAAATTCTAGCATATGGCTTTAAAAAGAATGGAGTTAAAAGAGGAGATAAAGTTGCTATAGTGGGGGATAATCGTCCAAAATTATACTTAACGATAGCGGCCTCTCAGTTACTTGGTGCTATTCCAGTTCCCTGTTATCAAGATTCAGCAGCTGACGAAATTTTATATATATTAGATCACGCAGAGATAAAGATAGTTGTTGTAGAAAACCAAGAGCAAGTAGATAAAGTTTTAGAAGTTATCGATCGTTTACCTAAATTAAATCTTATTATGTATGATGATTCTAGAGGACTTGAAAATTATGATAACAAAAGTATCTTACCACTTAGCAATATTTTAGATTCAAAAGACGAGGTCAGCTCTTCCTGGGTTGACGAAGAAATTAATAAAACATCTAAAAATGATATAGCTATTATGCTCTATACTTCAGGTACCACAGGAAGGCCAAAAGGGGTTTTATTGTCTTATAATAATTTGATCTCCGTCGCGGGCAAGGCTTGTGAGATAGAAAAATTTTCGGTAGATGATGAAGTTGTAGCATATCTACCGATGGCTTGGGTGGGAGATAATATATTTTGTGTAGCACAGTCTTATATTGCAGGTTTCTGCGTAAATTGCCCGGAAAGTAGAGATACTTTAGCTATAGATTTGCGAGAGATTGGTCCTACTTATTATTTTGCCCCTCCTATGGTGTGGGAGGCTATGCTTACTCAGTTAATGGTAAGAATGCAGGATGCAGCTAGAGTTAAACTTTGGTTTTTTAATTACTTTATGAAAGTTGCTAAAAATTGGGGCAATGCTATTCTGGATAAAAAAAAAGTACCTATCTGGGGTCGCTTGCTCTATGGCCTAGGTTATATTTTTGTATATGGACCTTTAAAAAATAATTTAGGATTAACCAGAGTAAGAATCGCTTATACGGCCGGAGAGGCAATGGGTCCTGATACATTTCTTTTTTACAGGTCTTTAGGTATTAATCTTAAATCATTATATGGGCAAACAGAAGCCTCAGTTTTTGTTACGTTACAAAATGACGGAGATGTTGACCCTGAAACTGTTGGACCTGCGTTTCCGGGGGTAGATATAAAAATTTCTGATGGAGAAGTTTTATATAAAAGTTCTGGTGTTTTCAAGGGGTACTATAAAAATGATAAAGCCACTAAAGACACTGTAGATTCAAAGGGCTGGGTTAGTACTGGTGATGCAGGTGTTATAGATAGCAAAGGGCATCTGAAGATTATTGATAGAGCTAAAGATGTTGGTAAGCTGACTTCTGGAAAGATATTTTCCCCTAAATATATAGAAAATAAGTTGAAATTTCATGGTATTATTAAAGAAGCTGTTGCTTTTGGAAACAACAAAGATTTTGTTACCTGCTTTATTAATATAGATTTACAGGCAGTAGGAAGCTGGGCAGAAAGAAACAATGTGGCCTATTCTGGCTATATAGATTTGGCCGGTCAAGATGAGGTATATGATTTGGTCGAAAAAGCTATTTATGAGGTTAATAGAGATTTGTCAAAAGATGGGGCGCTATCTGCTTCTCAGATTAAAAGATTTCTTATTCTACATAAGGAACTTGATGCAGATGATGGAGAGCTAACTAGAACGAATAAAGTGAGAAGAGGAACTATTTCTGAGAGATACGGAGAATTGGTTGACGCTATGTATAACAAGTCTAAAACTTGTCATATAACGACAGAAGTAGTTTTTGAAGATGGGAAAAAGGGAGACATAAGTGCTGATATTAACATTAGAGATTTGGAAGTACATTTTTCCAAGGAGAAAGCAGCATGATCAAATCGCAAGCTATGGAAAAGATAAATCAAAAAAAACATCAGGTGATGCGTATACAAAATGTGAGTCTATCATTTGGTGGATTAAAAGCATTAATCGATGTGAGTCTTGAAATTTATCAAAAAGAAATTTTAGCAATTATTGGCCCTAATGGAGCTGGAAAATCATGTATGCTGAATATTATATCAGGAATTTATACTCCAGAGGAGGGAACGGTAATATGGAAGGGGAAAAAGAGAGAAAAAGTTGCTCCACATAATATAGCTAAAATGGGCATAGCCAGAACTTTTCAAAATATTGCGCTTTTTACTGGTATGACAGTTCTGGACAATATTTTAACAGGAAGAAATCTTTTAATGAAAAGAGGATTATTTTATGAGGCAATGTTTTTAGGTTGGGCAAGAGATCAGGAAATACAACACAGAAAAAAGGTGGAGGAAATTATTGATTTTTTAGAGATTCAAGCTGTCCGAAAGGTACCGGTTTCTAGATTGCCTTATGGAATCCAAAAAAGAGTAGAATTAGGTAGGGCCTTGGCGGCAGAACCAGAATTGCTATTGTTGGATGAGCCAATGGCAGGCATGAATGTTGAAGAAAAAGAAGATATGTGTCGATTTGTTTTAGATGTTAACGAACAATTTGGAACAACTATAATTTTAATAGAGCATGATATGGGAGTAGTTATGGATATTTCCGACAGAGTTGCTGTCTTAGATTATGGCCGCAAAATAGCCGATGGCCTACCTAAAGATGTTAGGACCGATCAAAAAGTTATCGATGCTTATTTAGGAGTTGGATAATGGATTTTTGGTTTTTTCTAGAAGTATTGATTGGAGGTCTTTTATCAGGAGTTATGTACTCTCTGGTTGCCTTAGGATTTGTTTTAATTTTCAAGGCATCAGGGGTATTTAATTTTGCTCAAGGTGCAATGGTGCTCTTTGCTGCACTAACATTTGTTCGTCTCGTAGAATATGGAGTACCGATGATAGGGGCAGCAGTCTTAACCATGATAGTAATGGTAATATTGGCTATTGTAGTAGAGAGGCTAGTTTTGAGACCACTTGTAAATCAGGACTTGATCATTCTTTTTATGGCTACAATTGGCTTAAATTATTTTATCGAAGGGATGGCACAAACAGTTTGGGATTCAAATGTGCATGTATTGGATCTTGGAATCGACGAATATGCAGCTTTTGAAGTAGGACAAGCATTCATTAATAAATTTGATGTAATGGCTGCTGGTGTGGCAGGAGCTTTAGTTTTAGTTTTATCGCTATTTTTTCAATATACGGCTATAGGGAGAGCTTTAAGAGCTGTTGCAGATGATCACCAAGGGGCATTATCAGTAGGGATACCGCTAAGACATATATGGATTTATGTTTGGTCGACAGCTGGATTGGTTGCTTTAGTTGCAGGTCTGGTTTGGGGCTCTAAACTAGGAGTTCAATTTGCAATATCAACGGTTGCACTTAAGGCGATTCCCGTTCTTATAATAGGAGGTTTTACTTCAATTCCTGGAGCCATCATTGGCGGGTTGATAGTGGGAAGTGGTGAAAAATTAGCAGAAGTTTATTTAGGTCCTTTTGTGGGAGGGGCAATAGAAAATTGGTTCCCTTATATGTTAGCTATGGTGGTTTTAATGATAAGGCCTCAGGGTATTTTTGGAGAAAAAATAATAGAGCGTGTTTAGAATTTTAGGAGATATTTTATGATTTATAGAGAAGCAGGACAATTCAAAACATCGTATAATTCTGACCAAGCTATTTTACCTATATTTCAAGATAGGGTGGCTATGGTATTGATGCTATTATTTGCATTTGTAGTTATACCTATAGTCGCGAATGATTATTGGTTAGGGTCCATTCTAGTCCCGTTTCTCGTCTTATCTTTGGCTGCTCTAGGGTTAAATGTTTTAACAGGATACGCTGGTCAAATCTCTCTGGGGACAGCTGGTTTTATGGCCGTAGGAGCATTTGCAGCATTTAATTTGCAAATTAGGATTCCAGAAGTACCTTTCTTGCTCGCCTTTGTTTGGGGAGGCCTATGGGCTGCACTTGTTGGTGTAATTTTTGGACTTCCTTCATTACGAATCAAAGGATTTTATCTAGCAGTGGCTACATTGGCAGCACAGTTTTTCATAGAGTGGCTTTTTACACATTTTGATTGGTTTACCAACTACTCTACTTCAGGGGTTATTACAGCTCCGCCTATGAAAATGTTAGGTATAGCCTTTGACAATCCTTTGAATAAATATTTATTGGTATTATGCATTGTTGTGCTACTTGCTTTTGCAGTCAGGAACTTAGTAAGATCTGAGGTAGGTAGAGCTTGGATGGCCGTCCGTGATATGGATATTGCAGCAGCGGCGATAGGTATCAATTTAATGAAAACTAAATTAATAGCTTTTGGTGTTTCTTCATTTATATGTGGAGTTGCTGGAGCACTTTGGGCTTATGTTGTTCTTGGAACTGTGGAGCCTCAAGCCTTTGATATTTCTAGATCTTTTGAGATCTTATTTATGGTAGTAATAGGAGGTCTTGGTTCTGTCGCAGGTGCATTTTTGGGGGCAGCGTTTATTGTTTTATTACCGATTCTTTTGAATAATCTTGGAAGTTTATTTACTGGGGGGCAAGTTTCGACGGGGACCATATCTCATATAGAGTACATGGTCTTTGGCACATTTATTATATTTTTTCTTATAGTAGAACCCAATGGATTGGCTCGTTTATGGCAAATAGGAAAAGAAAAGCTTAGGTTATGGCCTTTTCCATATTAATATACTAAAATTAGTTAATAATAAAACATAAGGGAGGAAAATTATGAGATTTATTGACTTATTAACCAAGGTTGTATTTGTGTTCATGACTTTTACTTTTGCATTGGCATTAGCAGGAGAACATTTTGTGCCAGTTACGGTCTACAGAACAGGGCCCTATGCAGTAACGGGTGCGCCAGCCGCTAATGGGATAGTTGATTATCTGAAAATGATTAATGCCAGAGACGGCGGTATTGGTGGCATTAAAATAGCTTACGAAGAGTGTGAAACAGCCTATAAACCAGATCGTTTTATTGAATGTTATGAACGTTTAAAAAACAAAGGAGAAGCAGGTGCGACGCTATTTCATCCTTTTGGTACTGGCTTGACTTATTCTGTAATTGACAGGGTACCTGATGACAAAGTGCCTCTTATAACTATGGGGTATGGACGTACAGACGCTACCGATGGAAGAGTTTTTCCCTGGGTATTTCCTTTAATGGTAAATTACTGGTCTTTATCTACAGCAAAAATTAAATTTATAGGAAGCCTTGAAGGTGGTATGGATAATCTAAAAGGACTAAAAATTGCTAACATATACCACGATTCAGCTTACGGAAGAGAAACTGGTCCAGTATTAAAGAAACAATCTGAGTTGTACGGGTTTGAACTTGCGCAGTTTCCAGTTGCTCACCCTGGTATAGATCAAAAAGCAACTTGGCTTAACATTCGTCGTTATAAACCGGATTATATTATTTTACGTGGATGGGGCGTGATGAATTCAACTGCTCTAAAAGAAGCAGCCAGAACTCGCTTTCCAGCTGATAAAATTATAGGTGTAACCTGGAGTTGTTCTGAGCAGGATACAATGCCTGCAGGTAAGGCAGCAACAGGGTATAGATGCTCTCGCATGACCGGCGCTGGTTCTGATTATCCTGTGTTTAAAGATATAGTAAAATATGTACATGATAAAGGAAATGGGACGGGACCAATAGAAGAGATGACCACGCATCTTTATAAGATTGGTGTCCTTTCTAGCATTCTAACTGTGGAATCTATACGAACAGCTATGCAAAAGTACGGGAATAAACCAATGTCTGGTGAAGAAGTAAGATGGGGAATAGAGAACCTTAATATTGATGAAGCTAGAATAGCAGCTTTAGGTGCGACAGGATTTATTTCTCCTCTAAAAGTAAGCTGTGAAGATCATGAAGGACAGGGTAAAGTAAAGTTTGCTAGGTGGAATGGTACAGAATTTGAGTCCGCTTCTGATTGGATAGAGACGGATCAAAGTATAGTGAGACCTATGATTGAAGCTTCTGCCGCAGCATATGCTGCAGATAATGGAATAAGTATAGGGTGTAATTAATATTAGCATCGAACAAAGTTGAATTTTGTTCTTTGATTAAAACATGGCAGCTCAAATATGACTAATGAACAAACTATGATGCTACAGTTAAATAATGTAGAAGTTATATATGCTCATGTTATTCTTGTTTTAAAGGGAGTTTCACTTGATGTACCCGAGGGAGCTATTGTAGCTCTCTTGGGTGCTAATGGAGCTGGCAAGTCTACTACTTTAAAGGCAGTTTCCAATTTATTAAGAGCAGAAAGAGGAGAGGTTACTAAGGGCTCAATTGAGTATCAAGGAGAGAGAGTTGATAAGCTGACTTGTAATGATTTAGTAAAAAAAGGTGTGATACAAGTGATGGAAGGTAGACATTGTTTCGAACATCTTTCTGTAGAAGAGAACTTATTGACTGGAGCATATACAAGAAAAGCTAGTAATAGGGAAATATCCAATCAATTAGAAAAAACATACCATTATTTCCCAAGACTATTAGATATAAGGCGTACTGCCGCTGGTTATATATCTGGCGGAGAACAACAAATGGTTGCACTAGGGAGAGCTTTGATGGCTAATCCAAAAATGATTTTGCTTGATGAACCATCAATGGGCCTTGCACCTCAGTTAGTAGAAGAAATATTTGGGATAGTCAAGGAACTAAATCAAAAGGAAAAGGTTAGTTTTCTTCTTGCCGAACAAAATACTACAGTAGCTTTAAAAGTTGCTAATTTTGGATATATTTTAGAAAATGGAAGAGTAGTTATGGAAGGAAGTGCTTCTGAACTTTCTAGTAACGAAGATGTAAAAGAATTTTATCTAGGGTTAGGAGAAAAGGGCAGAAAAAGCTATAAAGACACTAAAAATTACAGAAGAAGAAAACGTTGGCTTACCTGAACCTCTTATAATGTTATCAATGATTATTATTTATAAATCTGTAAATTACGAAAGGATTTAAGTTTAAAATGAGCATTGTTAACATAAGGTTTTTTTCTTATATCTTTTTGTTTTTTTTTATTTTAGTTGGTTATTTTAGTTATTCTCTTGCAGATGAACCTCTTTTGCTTAAGCAAAACGAGGATGAATTTGAAGATCATGTTGGCAATAAATTTGAAGCGGAAATGAAAAGTCGTAATGACTCGGTTTCAGCTGCTATGGAAGGTTGGCTTCTTCCCCAATATTTAATATCCAAAAGAAAAGAAGAGATTATAAAATATGTGGTTCCTAAAGGAGCTGCCATAGGTAAAATAATTTATAAAAAAAATAATGGCCCGCCATCAGCAGATCTTCTGAAAGACAATCAAGTTATAGGATATATATTTGAAACATATGACTGGGTTCAAGGAACAGGGTATTCTAGAAAGCCTTATCACATTATTACTTCAATAGATTTAAAAGGACAAATAATAGGCGTACGCCTGATGTGGCATACCGAGCCTATAGCTATTTTAGGAAGAACTGATGATGATCTTCATGATTTCCTTGTTCAATATCCAGGCAAAAAAATAAATAAAGGAATAAGTTTAGTTTTAGAGATGTCAGGTTCGGTACTCAACAAAAATAAAGTTGCGATGCGAAGTACTGCAGGTGACACATCTAATCTACAACCAGTTGATGGGATATCTAGGACAACTACAACTTCAATTTTATTAAACGATTCAGTAATGAGAGCATCTCGAAAAGTTGCAAGATTTAGGAATATAAATTTATCTTCGCAAGATCTGGGAATAATTTTAAATATAGAAAAATTTTCAGAGCAAAGTTGGCCAGAACTCATAAGTAGTGGCTCAGTAGTAAAACTAAAAATTTCCAATGGAGATATAATGGAAAAATTTAATTTACTTGAAAATATAAAAGCTCCAAGAAAAGCCAGACTAAGTAAGGAGAAAGATACTTGGACGACAATATATATTGCAGCTGTGACTCCTGCAGGTATTGGTGCAAATATTCTAGGGAGGAGATGGTATGACCAATATGTAATAACAGGTAGAAATGTGGATGATTTAGTTTTTTGGGTTGGATTTGAAGGGCCTGCATCATTTTATGATAAAGCTGTTAAATTAGATAAAAACATTGCTTTCAAGACTTTAAAAATAAAGCAAAATGGTAAGATTTACGATCTTACACCCGGTATGTATAAGCCATTGCCTTTTCATCATGCAAAAAAAGGTGCCCCTGATATGGAAGAGCAAGGATTATTCTATTTTACTAAACAAAATTCTCCTAACCCTACGAAAAATATTGAACTAGAATACTTAGTAAAAGGTGATATAGGGGAAAAAGAAGTAAAACCTGATCAAACTAATTCAGTGGTATTTTCAATGAATTATATAGTTCCAGAAAATTTTATAAATAAGGATGCTGTAGTAAATAAGGAGTTTGGAAAGGATACTGGATTTAATTGGCAAGCCACTTGGAGAGATAAATATGTGTTAGTTACTTTATCTTTCATAACTGTGTTACTTGCTATTCTATTCCTAGTATTCAAAGATTTTATATCAAAAAGACGAATTTTACATAAGTTTATAAGAATGGGATTTTTGACATGGATATTACTTTGGCTGGGTTGGATAGCTGGCGGTCAAGTAAGTATTATTCATCTTGCATCTTTCATACAAGGCTTAATAGATGGAGGTGGTTTTGCAGCATTTTTAGCAGAACCAGCTATAGTTATTATAGGCTTAACCGCAGTTATTTTTGCACCAATATGGGGACGTGCTTTATTTTGTGGTTGGCTATGCCCATTTGGGGCAATGCAAGAGTTACTTAATAAAATTGCTATAAATGTAGGAATTAAACAAAAACATATTAGTGCGAATCTAGATAAAAAATTAAAATTAGGAAAATATATAGTATTAGTAGTTTTGGCTGGAACCTTTATATATTCGTTTGACTTAGGGCTTTCTGCCAGTTCTATAGAACCATTTAAGACAGCAATCACATTCAGATTTAATGCACCCTTTTTAGCTGTTAGCTGGGTTTTAATTTTATTGTTTGTCGGGCTTTTTATAGAAAGAGCTTATTGTCGATTTTTATGTCCATTAGGAGCAGCAACTGCAGTTATAGGGAAAGTACGTATTTTTAATTTTTTACACAGGCACGACGAATGTGGAAACCCTTGTAAAGCATGCGTTCCTGTTTGTCCGACACAAGCTGTAAAGGCTAGCGGGCAGATAGACATGAATGAGTGTTTTCAGTGTTTAGATTGTCAAGTCATGTATTTTGATAAGAAAAAATGCCCGCCTCTAGTAGCTAAGTTTAAAAGCTAACAAGTATTAATTGCCTACTAGTCAAATTATCAATGAACAACTAAATATTGTATTAAATTATCAGAAATAAGGAGTAGATTATGATAAGGAATATTGATAATTTAAGAGCAGATTTTGCATAATCCGATGTAAAAAATTAATTGATATAAATAATGAAAAAATTTCTGTAAGCAATATTTCTGAATCACCATCTGGTAAATTTATAAAGAGGTGGAGGTTATGGTTAGGATTGTAGGTGATAATTATAATAAAAAATAGTTAAGTAAAATAAGCTGATTATTAAATTATTCTAAATTATTGACATGTAGTTTAGAATAATTATAGATTAATAATTATAATTTTGAAGTAATATTTACATGAATGAGCAATCAAAGTGTCCGTTTACAGGTGCAGGAACACCTCCCAAGCATCCAACTGGTAGAGGCACTTCAAATAGAGACTGGTGGCCAAACAGTTTAAACCTTAAAATTCTAAGTCAACATTCTTCTTTAGTTGATCCTATGGGCAAGAAATTCAATTATGCAGAAGAATTCAAAACTCTTGATCTTGATGCATTAAAAAAAGATCTACATAAGTTAATGACTGACTCCCAAGACTGGTGGCCTGCTGACTACGGTCACTACGGAGCTTTATTCATCCGAATGGCTTGGCACAGTGCAGGTACATACAGAACTGGCGATGGACGTGGTGGTGGTGGAACTGGTAACCAACGTTTTGCTCCGCTTAATAGTTGGCCTGATAATGTAAATCTTGACAAAGCGCGTATGCTACTCTGGCCGGTCAAGAAGAAATACGGTAAAAAAATTTCATGGGCTGATTTAATGATCCTAGCCGGAAATGTTGCGTTGGAGTCAATGGGTTTTAAGACTTTTGGTTTTGGAGGTGGCCGAGAAGATATTTGGGAACCCGAAGAAGATATTTATTGGGGATCTGAAAAAGAATGGCTCGGTGTCAATCGTTATAGCGGTGATCGAGAACTTGAAAATCCTCTGGGTGCATCTCATATGGGTTTGATCTATGTGAATCCACAAGGTCCAGATGGTAATCCTGATCCAATTGCTGCAGCTCGAGATATTCGTGAAACTTTCGGTCGTATGGCAATGAATGATTACGAGACAGTTGCACTTATAGCTGGCGGACACACTTTTGGAAAATCTCATGGCGCTGCCCCTGAATCACATAAAGGTCCTGAACCTGAAGGTTCAAAAATTCAAGAACAAGGCACTGGCTGGAACAGTAATTTTGGAACTGGTAAGGGTGTTGATACTATTAGTAGTGGTATTGAAGGAGCTTGGACCATTAATCCGATAAAGTGGGATAATGGTTATTTTGATTTATTATTTGGACATGAGTGGGAACTAACAAAGAGTCCTGCAGGAGCACATCAGTGGAAACCAAAAAACGGTGCTGCTGCGAAAGATGTTCCTGATGCGCATGATCCGTCTAAAAGACATGCTCCTATGATGCTAACTACAGACCTTTCTTTAAAAATGGATGCTAAATACGGACCAATTTCTAAAAACTTCCATAAAAACCCAAATGAGTTTGCAGATGCATTTGCAAGAGCTTGGTTTAAGCTTACACACCGTGATATGGGACCTCGTGCTAATTATCTCGGTAAAGATGTTCCCAAAGAAGTGCTGATTTGGCAAGACCCAGTCCCAGCTGTTACACATGAGCTTGTAAATGAAGAGGATATAGTTGCTTTGAAAGCTAAGATTTTAGACTCTGGATTATCTGTATCTCAGCTTGTTTCAACTGCTTGGGCTTCAGCATCAACTTTCCGTGGTTCTGATAAGCGAGGAGGAGCTAACGGTGCTCGAATT
>PTKJ01000070.1 GCA_002937675.1 Alphaproteobacteria bacterium MarineAlpha9_Bin1
TTATTAATGATATTGTAAATAAAAAAAATAATTAAAATAGTGTTAGATAGTTATATGCATACTATTTCAAATCAATCATTAAAGTTTACTTTTGATAATAGTTACGTAAAACTTCCTGACCATTTTTATTGCAAACTAAATCCAACTCCTGTGAAAGAACCAAAGTTAATCAAAATTAATGATCATTTGGCTGTTCAATTGGGGATGGATCCTAAGTGGCTTGGGTCTAAAAAAGGAATAGAAGTGCTATCTGGAAACGTTATTTTTTCAGGGTCAGAACCAATTGCTATGGCTTATGCAGGACATCAATTTGGATACTGGGTTCCGCAATTAGGCGATGGAAGAGCTATAATGTTGGGAGAGGTTTTAGATAAAAATAATAATAGATATGATGTTCAGTTAAAAGGTTCTGGTTTGACTCCTTTTTCTCGCCAGGGTGATGGGCGTGCGTGGCTAGGTCCTGTTCTTCGAGAATATATTGTTAGTGAGGCGATGTTTGCACTAAACATTCCTACCACCCGTGCGCTTGCAGCTGTGACTACTGGGGAAATAGTAAAACGTGAAAATGATCTTCCTGGCGCAATTCTAACACGTGTTGCCAGTAGTCATATTCGAGTTGGGACATTTCAATATTTTGCAGCAAAAAATGATCTAAGAGCTATAAAAAAACTAGCAGACTACGTTATTGGAAGACATTATCTAGAGATTAAAGAAGATAAAAATCCATATGTATCTTTATTGAGAGCTTTTATAAAAAAACAATCATTGCTAATAGCAAAATGGCTCGGCATAGGATTTATTCATGGTGTTATGAATACAGATAATATGACTTTGTCAGGAGAAACGATAGATTATGGTCCTTGTGCCTTCATGGACAACTATAATGAAAATATTGTGTATAGTTCTATAGATAACTATGGGCGTTATGCTTACAATAATCAGTCTAACATTGCTAAATGGAATATTGCTTGTTTTGCTTCTTCAATTTTACCTTTAATAAATTCTAACCAAAAACGTTCTATAAATATTGCTAAAGAAATAGTCGAGGAATTTGATGATACTTTTGCTGAATATTGGGCTTCAGAAATAAGATTAAAATTAGGCTTAAAAGAAAAGGATTCAAAAGATATAACTCTAGGATCGGATTTGCTTGTATTGATGCAAAAAAACTCGGTTGATTTTACCAATACTTTTCGTGAACTAAGCTCTCTCTCTAATACTAAGAGTATTTTAGATAAAAATTTTGTAACATTATTTTCTGATCAAATGTCTATAAATGGCTGGCTATCTAGATGGAGAGATAGACTTAATAGTGAAACGCATAATGATCATGATAGAAAAATAGCAATGTTATCTTATAATCCTGCCTATATTCCCCGTAATCACAGGATAGAGGAAGCTATTCAATTTGCATTAAAAGATGATTATAGTTTTTTTGATAAACTATGCGAAATTCTTTCTAATCCTTTTAATGATCAATTATCAAATATTAATTATAAAACTCCTCCTTTACCTAGAGAGATAGTTCGCCAGACATTTTGCGGAACATAAATAGTAAATTGTATTTAATGATTTCGCTTTAATACATATTTGTATTATCATTTGCCTTTACTGCTTATTTATTTTTGGAGGTTGTTGTTTAAATGAAAAAAAACGGTGTTAGAGAATTATGGTCAAATGGTAAAGGGGTTGTAAATTCTTGGTTAGCAATTCCAAATTCCTTTAGTGCTGAGATAGTTGCTTCATTAGGTTTTGATAGTGTAACGGTAGATATGCAGCATGGTATGGTTGATTTTCAAAGAGCTGTAGAAATGCTACAAGCTATTTCAATTTTTGATGCTACTCCTTTGGTTAGAGTGCCATGGAATGATCCCGCTCTAATTATGAAATCATTAGATGCAGGGTCTTATGGAATTATTTGCCCTATGATCAATAGTAAAGATGAATGTCATCAGTTTGTTTCAGCTTGTCGATATGCTCCAAGAGGAATGAGAAGCTTTGGTCCTGCAAGGGCAAGAATATATGCTGGGGATGATTATGCTCAGAATGCAAATGACTGCATCATAACTTTTGCAATGATAGAAACAGCTAAGGCAGTCGATAATCTTGGAGATATTTTGTCTGTTGAAGAGTTAGATGCGGTATACATTGGACCAAGTGATTTATCTCTAACAATGGGTCACGCTCCTTCCATTAATCCTGTAGATGAAGTAAATGATGCAATTAGTCACATATTACAAGAGTGTAAAAAAACGAATATTAAAGCAGGTATGCATTGTCCAAATGGAAAAACTGTAAAAGAAAGAATAGAAATGGGATTTGATTTTTGTACTATTGCTAACGACGCCGCATTTATAACACAGACAGGTTCTTCTGAACTTGCTCAAGCTAGGGGGCAATAAAGAGAGGATTATTTTAAGACCTGAAAACCATTTGCTCGAAGAAAGCTATTAGTTTTAGAACTAAACTTTTTGCAGGCTTGATAGTCTCCTTCTAAAATGTCAGACCCTTCAATGTGTTTTTTATTTTTAGTATAATTATTTTTAAGAATGGGTGTATAAATTTTTATGAATTTGTTTATGTAATCTGCTACTTGTTGGCGTAAGACTTCAGCATTCTTTTTTTTAATTAAAAGTAGTGATACATATGCGCTCTGATTGAAGTTTCTTGATATTGTAATTAGTTTTCCGTTTTCCGTTTCTTTTCCTAATGAGTTAAGTAATGCACTGCATCGCAGAGAAAAAGTAAACATATGATTTAATTTTTTTTTAGATGTATTGGGTTTTTCTTTTTCTAATAACAGCAAAGGTTGAAAATCAATGGTGTCATGGCCCGAAGCTGTTTTAAAAATGAATAATATAATTAATATAGGTATAATTAATATAGGAAAAAATGTTTTTAAGTATTTCATTATTATTTTTCTTTTTATTTTTCTTATAATGTTCCACAATTTAAATTTTATGCAATGCAAATATTAAAAGTTTTAACAATTATCAATTAATTGTTAAATATCACTTAGAAGAAAGGGAAAATTAGTAATACTAATATGTCAGACTTTAATAAAATAGTCGAAAAACTTATTTCTCGTAGAGAATTTATCACAAGTAGTACTTTCTTAGGTTTAAATTCTTTTGTTTTTTCTTCAGGAGCTTTGTTGAGCACCGCATGTTCTGAGACCGTAGGAAGGGATTACGTCAATTTTAAGCCAATTGCTTCTAACACTAGTGACAGTATAAGTTTAGCAGAAGGTTTTAATTGGAACTTATTAGTTAGCTGGGGAGATCCATTATGGTCTAGTGAGAAAAAATTTAACGAAGAAACAAGAGGTAGTGAAACAACTCAACGTAAATCATTTGGTGATAATAATGACGGTATGGCCTTATTCTCAAAAGATGGACATAATATTCTTGCCGTAAATAATGAATATACAGATCTAAGCACTATGTTTGGTAATAATTCATCTAATAAACCAGAAACGAAAGATGATGTATTCAAGGCAATGGCAGCCCATGGAATATCTATTATAGAAATTAGACTGGAAAAGGGTAAGTGGGTAGTAGTAAAGGATTCAAAGTTTAACCGTAGAATTTTTCCTGATACACTAATAGATATTACTGGTCCAGCTAGAGGGCATGATCTTTTAATAACTAAAAGTGACCCCAATGGGACATCATCCTTGGGCACTTGGAATAATTGTGGAAATGGCAGAACTCCTTGGGGAACATACTTAACTTGTGAAGAAAATTTTAATGGATATTTCTCTTCTAGTGATAAAAATTTTCAAATCCCTCCTGAAATGAAACGTTATGGAATAAAAGCTAAAGATTGGGGCTATAAATGGGCAACAGTCGATGATAGATTTGATATTTCTAAGAATCCTAATGAGGTCAATAAAGCGGGATACATAGTAGAGATAGACCCTCTTAAACCCCATTCTAAGCCTAGGAAATTAACGGCCCTAGGTCGTTTTAAGCATGAAAACGCAGAACTGGTGATTTCTAAAAATGGAGAGGTTGTAGTTTATATGGGAGATGATGCGAAAGGGGAGTTTCTGTATCGTTATGTGAGTAATGGTAAATATAGTAATGGAGACAGAGCAGACTTATTAGAAAATGGAAAGATGTATGCGGCAAGATTTAATGAGAATAATACTGGAGAATGGCTAGAACTGTCTACTAAGACAACGGGTATGTCTTCTCAAGCAGAAATTTGTGTATTTACACGTCAAGCAGCATCTTTGGTAGGAGCAACTACTATGGATAGACCTGAATGGGTATCATCTAGTCCTGTAACTAGTGAAGTATGCTGTTGTTTAACGAATAATAAAAATAGAGGAAAAAAACCCAATTCTGGAGGAGATGCTACCCCGATTAACGGTCCAAATCCGCGTAAAGGAAATAACTATGGTCAGATAGTACGTTGGATTCCTGATAACCAAGATCATGCTTCTAATAAATTTAAGTGGGACCTTTTTGTTTTGGTAGGTAATCCTAAGGTTCATTCTGATTTGAGGGCTGGGTCAAAGAATATTAATAAAGAAAATATTTTTAATTCTCCAGATGGATTGTGTTTTGACAGTAACGGTTTTTTGTGGATTCAAACAGATGGCAGGTATAGTAATAGGGGAGATTATGAAGGTATGGGTAATAATCAAATGTTACTAGGTAATCCCCAAACTGGTGAGATTAAAAGGTTTATGGTAGGTCCTCGAGAGTGTGAAGTAACTGGAATTACCTGGAGTGAAGATAAGAGAACACTTTTTGTAGGCATTCAGCACCCAGGAGAAAGAGGTAACAGTCACTTTCCAGGGGGGAGGTATTCCTTGCCTCGTTCATCTGTTATAACAATACAAAAGAATGACGGTTCTATAATTGGATAAAGCAATATTAAATTAATAATTTGTTAACAGGAAAAAATACATATGGAAATAATTGGAAAAGCAGTAAGAATTTATGAAACTGGGGGACCAAAAGTACTAAAATATGAAGATGTAAGTTTTGATAGACCCAAGAAAGGTCAGGTAAGATTAAAACATCACGCAATAGGATTGAACTTTATAGATATAAATATGCGAAATGGGGCATATAATTTAAAAGCATTCTCCCCTGATGCTCAAGCTCCATATATTCTAGGTATGGAGGGCTCAGGAGAAATTGAATCAATAGGAGAAGATGTAGTAGATTTTAAAGTAGGAGATAGGGTTACACATTGTATGAATCTGGGTGCTTATTCGGAAATAATGAATATACCCGCAAATAGATTAATTCATTTGCCATCTGTTATCTCTTTTGAAGTAGCTGCAGCTTCGACATTGCAAGGTCTTACAGCTCATTATCTTGTAAATGAACTTTGGCAAGTTAAAAAAGAACATACCGTACTTATTCAATCTGCTGCAGGAGGAGTAGGACTGCTGCTATGCCAGTGGGCAAAGCATATTGGAGCTAATGTAATAGGAGTAGTTAGCACAGAGGAAAAGGCATTTTATGTAAAAAAATATGGGTGCGATCATGCCATTATTTCTACTAAAGAAAATTTTGTAAAAAAGATTAAGGAAATTACAGATGGGAATGGAGTAAACGTAATCTATGATGCTGTAGGAAAAGATACATTTTCGGATGGAGTTGCATGTTTGGCTCCTAGGGGAAGATTAGTAAGCTACGGAGTTTCTTCAGGACCTATAGAGCCGTTTAATATTAATTTATTACGACCTCTTTCAGCTTCTGTTGCATGCGGAGGATTGCTAACTTTTACAAAAGATTCTTCTGAGAGATCAAAAAATGCAAGTGAATTATTTAAACTTATAGCGGAAGGGAATCTTAAAGTAGAAATAAATCAACGTTATCATTTAAATGAGGTAGATAAAGCTCATACTGAACTCTCAGGAAGGATGACTACTGGTTCTAGTATAATATTACCTTAAATTATTTTTATTAAATTTAAAAAAAACAAAATAAGTAATTGAAATTAATTTTAAGTAATATTTAATAGATATCAGTATTAGGACCCTTGGAGGAGGGAGAATGTCTAAATTTCAAAAAAGAAGAGATTTTATTAAAACTACAGCGGCAGCTGGCGCTGTAGTTATATCGGCTCCATATATAAAAGGATGTAGTTCTGCAGGAAAATTATCTCTAGGTCTATGGGATCACTGGGTTCCAGGAGCAAATGATGTTACCAGAGAAATTTGTGAGTCATGGGGAAGAGATAACGGAGTAGAAGTAACTGTAGACTTTATTACATCCATAGGAAATAAACTACTTTTAACGGCCCAAGCTGAATCCAGAGCTAAGAATGGTCATGATATTTATAGTTTAGTTTTGTGGATGCCATCCATGTTTAGACACAGATTGCTTCCGGTTGATGACTTGATTGAAATTATAAAAGAAAAACATGGTGAATTTTCTACTTCTGCAAAGTTTTTAGCCTATTTAGATGGGAATTGGAGGGGAGTGCCTGCTCCAACAGGATCTATGAGTGATCCTATGGTTTCGCGGATCGATTTTTTTAAGGATCATGCAGGTGTTGATTTACAGACTCTTTTCCCGGCAAGTAGAAATAGAGAGAAAAAATTGATAGATGCTTGGACATATGAGGCCTTCTTAGAGGCAGCTAAAAAATTACATTTAGCTGGAAAATTTTTCGGTGCAGCTATTGCAGCTACGCCTGATAGTAATAGATGGACAGGAGCTCTTTTTGCAGCTTATGGTGCGGAGTTAGTTAACGAGTCGGGAGATATTGTTGTAGATTCTGATCAAGTTAGAGAAGTTCTGGAATACTTGTCGAGATTGACTCAGTACATGCCAGATAGTATTTAGGCATTCGATGATGCAAGTAATAATAGATGGCTAATATCTGGAGAAGGTTCATGTATTTTTAACCCTCCTAGTGCATGGGCAGTGGCTAAAAGAGATAACCCTAAAGTTGCAAGTCAATTATGGCATCATGATGCTCCAAAAGGTCCCAAGGGAAGATTTCGTACTGAAAATTCTTTTTTTTGGTGTATTTGGGATTTTTCTGAAAATATTTCAGCAGCTAAGGATGTGCT
>PTKJ01000071.1 GCA_002937675.1 Alphaproteobacteria bacterium MarineAlpha9_Bin1
TGGAATACATAACTTTTCCGCTCATGATGCTATGGGCGATACTATTGCTACAATGAAACTAGCAAAATTAATAAATAGAAAAAATTCTGATTTATGGCATTCAAGCTTACTTACTACAAGTAAAGAAGAAGTCAATATGATAATAGAAAAAGAAGAAGTATTTTGCATCACTGAATCTTTTTTTGGAAAAACAATGCCTTTTGTAGTGACATTTATATGCTACCATCCTAAATATAATTGGGCGCAATGCTTTGATCTAAAACACGATCCCTCTAATTATATAAACTTATCTACAGAATTGCTCGAGCACTCTATGTCTTTAAGCCCAAAAATAATTAGATCAGTTAGAAACAACAAGCACCCATTAATAATGCACTCAAATCACATTATAAAACTAAAGGATTATTCACATCTTAGTATCATGGAATTAGCTAGAAGATCAAAAATATTAAATGCTAATGAAGATTTTAAAGAGAAGATAAGACTGATTTTAGATAAACAGTCATCTGAGAGAGAACATCCTGTTTCTCAACTTGATATAAACTATGAAGAAACAATTTACCAAAATTTTTCTTCTAATAAAGAAAAATTAATTATGAAAGATTTTCACGATGCTGACTGGAAAGATAAAATAAGCGTAGCTGAAAAATTTAAAGAAGAAAGAAACTATTATTTTGCAGAAAGATTAATATACGAAGAAAGTCCACATTCTTTACCTAAAAATTTATACGAAAATATTAACAGAAAAATTGCCAAACAGATTTTAAGTTCTAATAGTGAAAAGTGGAATACTATACCTGAAGCTTATAAAGAAATAGACGATTTAAGATCCAAATATGAAGAGGAAGATAATAAAAATATTATTGAAATTTTAAATAGTTTAAATAAATTTATAGAAGACATTGAAAAAAAATATCAGGATGCTTAATATAATTTATAATTTTAGGAACATATTAGGAGTCTTATAAATATGAGTATGGTAAAGATTTCAGATGACACATTTGAGTATGATGTAATTAAATGTAAAAAAGTAGTTCTGGTTGACTTTTGGGCTGAGTGGTGCGGGCCTTGTAAACAAATAGCACCTATTTTAGAAGAAATTGCTGAAGAATATGCTAGCAAATTAACTGTAGGTAAAATTGATGTGGACGAAAACCCTGAAACTCCAAGTAAGTATCAAGTTAGAGGAATACCTACTATGATCCTTTTCAATAATGGAGATATAGTTGATACTCGAGTTGGTGTGTCTTCAAAAAAAGATCTTAGTGACTGGATTAATCAACACATATAAGAATCGTTTAATTTTATAATTTCTCCAGCTAAATATAAAGACCCAAATATAAGAACCTTTCCTGACTTTACTGGCTTCAAACTTTTGATTGCAAAGTCTATAGAGGAATAGCAAGAATTTTTAATACTTAAATTGGTAGCTATTTTGCTAAGTTCTTTATTTGAATAAAAGTTTTTTAATTGTGGTATTTCCAAAAAAATAATTTCATCAATATTTTGTCTGAAAATATTTAATATTTTGGCTGCATTTTTAGTTTTTGCAAATGAACAAATTAATATGAATTTGTCAATAAAATGTTTTTTTCTTTCTGTTTTAATCCAATCATTAATTACTTTTGCTGCAGAAACATTGTGTCCTCCATCTATCCATACTTTATATCCCATAGGAATAATTTTTTTGATATAGCCAGTATGAATTTCTTCAAGCCTTGCCGGCCATTTTGCATTTATAATACCTTCTTCGATGTGATTTTTTGATAAACCGATTGATTTTATTTGTATTGCAGTATAGGCAGCCAGTGCAGCATTTTCAATTTGATGCAGTCCATTCATTTTTGGCAAAGGAAAATTTAAATCATTCGCCTTGTCATAGATTCTAAAACTATTATTTATTTTTTCATAATTCCAATTTCTGCCACATAATAAAAGTTCAGCATTATTGTTTTTAGATATATTTGTTAGTTCCTTCTGCACTTTTTGTAGCTGGAAAGAAGATATGCATTTTATCTTTTTCTTAATTATACCACCTTTTTCTCTAGCTATTTGCTCTATTTTATTACCTAAAAATTTTTCATGATCACGTGAAATAGATGTAATAACAGAAATTAAAGGATTAGGATGTACGTTAGTAGCATCTAAACGCCCACCTAAGCCTGTTTCTATAATAGCTAAATCTGCAAAATGCTTAGACATTAAATGAAAACTCACACAAGTTAGTAATTCAAATTGTGTTATAGGATCAGAATTATTTATCTTCACACAATGATTTAAAGCTTCATACAAAACCTCATCAGTTACCTGATTGTTAGAAATTACTATCCTTTCATTTATCTTACTCAGATGGGGAGATGTATAGATATGAATTGACTTTCCTGCTGATTGTAAAATTGACGCAATGAATGCAATGGTTGATCCTTTTCCATTTGTTCCTGCAACATGTATAATTGGGGGTAATTTTAAATGAGGATTGTCCAATTTACACAATAAATTAAAAACCCTATTTAGGGAGAGATCTATAACGCTAGGGTATGAAGTAGAAAAATATTTTAAATTTTCTAATAAAAAAGAATTTTTTTTCAATATTATGCTCTTGCAGAATTTCCAACATTGTTATTACTTAAATGTCTTATAACATTAGCTATTTTTAATTTTAATTTAGAACGGGGAACCACTTCATCCACCATTCCGTGCTCATAAATATATTCAGCGGTCTGAAAACCTTCTGGCAATGTTTCTCTTACTGTACTTTGTATCACTCTAGGACCAGCAAACCCTATTAAAGCCCCTGGCTCTGCAAAAGTAACATCACCTAACATAGCAAAAGATGCTGTAACACCTCCTGTAGTAGGATCAGTAAGAACTACAATATATGGAATATTTTCATCTTTAAGTTTGTTAACTGCAATAATTGTTCTTGGAAGTTGCATAAGTGAAAAAATTCCTTCTTGCATTCTTGCTCCTCCTGAAGAAGTAAAAATCACTAAAGCAGAATTGATATCTATAGCTTTTTCTGCAGCAGTAATAATTCCTTCTCCTACAGCTGAACCCATTGATCCTCCCATAAACTCAAAATCCATTACTGCAACTACTGCCTTTTGTCCTCCTATAGTTCCGCTTCTAAGAAAAATAGCATCATTTTGATTTGATTTTGACTTGGCCTCTTTGATGCGATCAGAGTATTTTTTTTTATCCTTAAATTTTAATGGATCAAACACTACATCACTTATTTCTATTTCTCTATGTGTTCCTTCATCAAGTATCCAATCCATTCTATCAGTACTAGATAATCTTAAATGAAATCCACAGGTGGGGCATACACTATATGTTTCTTTTAAATCTTTATTATAAACCATTTGTTCACAGCCTAAACATTTTACCCATAGGTTATTAGGTACTTCAATTTTTTTAACTAAAGCATGAATTTTTGGTTTTACAAATTTAGATAACCAACTCATATTGATCTCCTCATAATATTCAATTAGTTTTTTTCTTTATAGCTTTAGACAAGCCTTCAACTAAAGTAATTATATGCTCTAAAGACTTATTTTTATTATCGTCCGATAATAAACATGATTCACCTATTTTATCTACTATAGCGGAACCCACTACAACCGCATCTGAATAGCTAGCTATCCTAACAGCCTGATCTGGAGTTCTAATACCAAAACCTACCGCTATAGGCATTTTTGATTGTTCTCTTATATTCTTTATGGCTAATTTAACATTATCTAGCTTAGGAGTTTTTGTTCCAGTAATTCCAACTACTGATATATAATATAAAAAACCTGTGGAATTTTTTAATAACAAAGATAGTCTTCTTTTATCTGTCGTGGGAGTTATCAAGCGAATAAAATCTAATCCATTTCTCACTGCAGGTAGACGCAATTCCTCATCAGCTTCAGGAGGCAGATCTACTATAATTAATCCGTCCACTCCTGAATCTTTTGATTTTTTAATAAAATTACATACCCCATAAACATATATTGGATTAAAATAACCCATTAAAATAACTGGTGTATCATTATCAATTTTACGAAAATCATTGACCATTTTTAGTGTTTTAGACAAAGTTTGACCAGATTTTAAAGATCTTAGATAAGAGGCCTGAATACCTACTCCATCAGCCATTGGATCTGTAAATGGCATACCAATTTCTATAAAGTCTGCACCCGCACTAGGGAGGTTTTTAATAATTCTGAGAGAAGTATTATAATTTGGGTCACCGGCGGTTACAAAAGTTATAAGACCCTTTTCTTTATTAGATCTAAGTAAATTAAATCTTTTCTCAATTCTTTTTTCTCGATAGTTCACAAATCTACTCCTAGAACCTTCGCTACATTAAATACATCCTTATCTCCTCTGCCGCACATGTTCATAATAATTACCTTATTTTTATCCAGTTTTGGAGCAATCTTCATAACGTGAGCCAAAGCATGTGAAGGTTCTAACGCAGGTATAATTCCTTCCATTCTAGTGCAAAATTGAAAAGCCTCGAGGGCTTCTTTATCCTTTATAGAAAAATAATTTACCCTCTTTACATCCTTCAAGAAAGAGTGTTCAGGACCTACTCCCGGATAATCCAATCCAGCCGAAATAGAATGGGCCTCCAATATCTGCCCATCATTATCTTGTAACAAATAGGTTCTATTCCCATGCAGAACTCCAGGAGATCCAGCCGATAAGGAAGCAGCATGTTTATTAGTATTTAAACCCTTTCCCGCAGCCTCTACTCCATGTAATTCAATAGATTTTTCATCTAGAAAAGGATAAAATAATCCTAATGCATTTGATCCTCCGCCTATACATGCTACCAATATATCAGGCAAACGCTTTTCCATTTCTAAAATTTGTATTTTAGTTTCTCTTCCTATTACTGACTGAAAATCTCTCACCATCATTGGATACGGATGAGGTCCTGCAGTAGTACCTATGATGTAAAATGTGTTCTCTACATTAGATACCCAGTCTCGCAACGCCTCATTCATAGCATCTTTTAGAGTTTTAGATCCAGATTCTACAGATACAATATTTGCTCCTAGTAATTTCATTCTAAAAACATTAGGAGCCTGCCTTTCTATATCTTTAGTTCCCATATAAACTGTACACGGCATATCAAAAAGGGCACACACCGTAGCGGTTGCTACTCCATGCTGACCTGCCCCTGTTTCAGCTATGATGCGGCTTTTCCCCATTCTTTTTGCTAATAAAATTTGTCCTATACAGTTATTTATTTTGTGTGCACCTGTGTGATTTAATTCATCTCTTTTAAAATATACTTTAGCTCCTTTAAGTTCTTTGGTAATTCTAGCAGCATAATATAAAGGTGACGGCCTTCCAATATAGTGTTTATACCAATATTCTAATTCTTCTTTAAACTCTTTATTACTTTTAGCCTTTTCATATGCGCTTTCAAGTTCATTAATCGATGGCATCAATGTCTCTGCTACATATTTTCCTCCATATATGTCAAAATATCCCTTTTCATCTGGCCCTGTCATATATGAATTTAATGAAGATCTCATTTTAAACTCTCAATCAATTTATTTAGAATTCGTTTATATTTTTTAATTTGCCTAATTTAAAGATAAATTCTTGCATTAAATTTATATCTTTTTCTCCCAAATCATTTTCTATTCCAGAAGAAATATCTATTGCCTCAGCTTTAGTTAATTTTAAAGCCTCTATGATATTTTTCTGATTTAATCCTCCTGATAAAATCCATGGCTTAAAATCACGGAGCCAAGATTCATTATTTTTAATAATATTCCAATCAAAAACTCTTCCATTGCCTCCAAGAGTTTTATCCATGTTTGTGCTTTTAGCATCAAATAAAAACATTTCACAACAATCTTCATAATTTCTAATTTTATCCAAATCTTCTTGTTCTGATATAGGAAAAGCTTTTATAATTGGTAAATTAAAATTACTTTTAACTTCCATACAACGTTCAGGAGTTTCGTCCCCGTGTAATTGAATTGCATTTATACCACTTTTTACAGCTCGTTTTAATAAATTATCATCGGCATTAACAAAAACTCCGACGAAATCAATCAAATCTTTATATTGATCTATTATTAAATCCGATGCAGTAAAATCTACATACCTATGAGAGGAATATACATATATTATACCAATCCAATCTACTTTTAGTTTTATTGCAGCATCAATGTCATCTTTCTGAGACATCCCGCAAAATTTAATTTTAGGTAAATTATCCATTTCTATACTTCAGAACAAAGTTTTTTAAAAGCTAAAGCTGGATCTTTTGCTCCAGTAATAGGTCTTCCAATTACCAGATAATTTGCTCCTAGTTTTATCGCTTCTGTAGGAGTCATAATTCTTTTTTGATCGTTTCTCTCTCCCCATTTTGGTCTAATCCCAGGCGTAACTATTATAAAATTTTTATCTATATGTTTTCTCAATCCTTTCAATTCTTTCGCTGAACAGACTATACCATCTAGACCAGAATTTAAAGCTAAGTCAGCCAAACGTTTAACTTGATCTTCTATTCTTCCTGATAAACCGAGTGCATTAAAATCTTCCTCATCTATACTGGTTAAAACACTAACACCAACGATTAATGGTCTTTTTAGAGATTTTTTTTCACAACATTCTTTAATTGTACTCATAGACCTCTGTAGCATTGACCTACCTCCTGAGATATGAACGGTCATCATAAAAGGATTAATTAGCACAGAAGCCTTGATGGCCCCCTCTATAGTATTTGGAATATCATGCAATTTTAAATCTAAAAAAATTTTTAACCCTTTTTCAGTTAAAATTTTTATCCCTTCTGGCCCATTAGCACAAAAAAATTCTAGTCCCAATTTAAATGCTGCCGCATCTGATAATTTTGAAGCCATATCAAGTGCTTGATCTGTATCTTTGGTATCCAAAGCAACTATAATTTTTTTTTGGGTACTGATTTTATTATCATTCATACCTGTCCTCAAACCATAATCATTTCGTATTAAAATTTATTATTATTTTTTAATTATATTAGATATTTTCA
The DNA here is from genome assembly GCA_002937675.1 of Alphaproteobacteria bacterium MarineAlpha9_Bin1. Lineage (GTDB taxonomy): Bacteria > Pseudomonadota > Alphaproteobacteria > TMED109 > TMED109 > MarineAlpha9-Bin2. The sequence goes on from PTKJ01000071.1 coordinate 7,022, forward strand.
CAAATATCATTCC
>PTKJ01000072.1 GCA_002937675.1 Alphaproteobacteria bacterium MarineAlpha9_Bin1
GTAAGTTCAATATCAAAAGGTAAAAAGGGAGAAAAAGTAAGAATGCTCTTTTCTACAAAAAGCGATAAAGGGAAAAATAAAAATGATGAACAATAATCCTAAACTTATTGTTAGAAATGATGGGTTAATAGTAGATAGAATAGGAAAATCTTATTCAAAAAAACCTGTGGTAAGAGGTATATCCCTAAAAATTCAAAAAGGTGAGGCGGTGGGCTTATTGGGGCCAAATGGCGCAGGTAAAACTACTTGTTTCTATATGATTAGTGGTCTTATTAAACCAGATTATGGAAAAATTATACTTGATGGGAAAGATATTACACAAACACCTGTTTACAAGAGAGCAAGATTAGGTATTGGATATTTACCACAGGAAGTATCAATTTTTAGAGGAATGTCAGTAGAGCAAAACATAAGAGCAATATTATCTCTAACAATAAGCAATAAAAGAGAAAGAGAAATTATTTTGGATGAATTATTAGCAGAATTTTCTTTATCTCATCTCAGAAGAATACCCAGCATAACGCTTTCTGGGGGAGAAAGGCGTAAAGTAGAAATCGCTCGCGCTCTAGCTTCTCAACCTTCGTTTATCCTACTAGACGAACCTTTAGCAGGAATAGATCCTATAGCTATTGAAGAAATTAGAGAATTGGTAAAACATATTAAAGTTCGAGGTGTAGGAGTTTTAATTACTGATCATAATGTAAAAGAAACATTAGAATTGGTTGATAGAGCATATATAATTCATGAAGGGAAAGTTTTGATGGACGGGTCACCTCAAGAAATCGTAAATGATCAAAAGGTAAAAAATGTATATTTAGGAAACAAATTTATTTTATAAATGCATAGAAATATACTATCACAAAGACCTTCCCTAAAATTAAAACTCAAAATCAATAAAAGTACAATTACATCCTTCCAAGTATTGCAAATGTCTATTGCAGAGTTACATGAGTTTTCAAAAAAAGAAATTGAAAAGAATCCTATTATCACTATGCCTAGCAACTATAGAAAAAATTTTAATGACAAGTCCATTGAGCAATATGCAGAGAATTCAAATATAAAATCCTGGCTATATCAACAAAGCTATGCTTTATTTGACAATGAAAACAATAAATTAATAAAAGCTTTTATTGAAAACCTTGACGATAATGGATTCTGTAGAATTTCTCCCCTAGAAGTCGCAGAATTAAATAATACTTCGTTAAAGAACGCTACAAAAATTTTGAATAAATTAAAAACTCTTGATCCAATAGGAATTTTCTCTGAATCTTTGGAGGAAAACCTAAAAATACAACTTAAAAAAATGGGGGTTTTTAATAATAAATACGATACGGTTTTAAAAAATTTAGAATTATTAGCTTCTTACAATATTAAAAAGTTGATGCAATTGTGTACCATTGAAGAAAATGATATCAGGCTAATTATTAAAAATATTAAGTCTTTAAATCCTAGACCAATAGATTCCTTTTCCCCTGAAACAGTTAATACAGCTATTCCTGACATAATTGTAAAAAAAAATATTAAAAATAATAAACTAGTAATATCTATTAATAAAAACCAAAGCCTTAAAGTTACTATAGACAAAGAATACGTAAAAGAAATGAAAAATAAAAGCAATGGGGATAAGACAAAAATATATTTGAGAAAATGTATGACACATGCTAAATGGCTTGAAAGTACACTAAACAGAAGATATAGAACAATAGTGATAGTTTCATCAAAAATATTAAATCACCAAAAAGACTATTTTTTTAAAAGTACTGAAGAAATGCTACCACTTACCCTAAAACAAGTAGGATCCATGTGTGGTTTACACGAGACTACTATTGGAAGAACTGTAAAAAATAAATTTATACTGTATGAAAATAATACTTTTTCTCTGAAAGCTTTTTTTAATTCAAAAATTAAAAAATCTTCCTCTAAAAATAATATTTCATCGCTATCCATAAAATTTAAACTTAAAAAAATTATTAATGCTGAAGAAAATAACAAAATTATATATAGTGACCAAAAATTAGTGGAACTATTTTTTAAAAATGGCATTATAATTTCGAGAAGGACTATAGCTAAATATAGAGAAAGTTTGAATATTCCATCTTCTATAGTTAGATCGAGACAAATAAATTTTTAAATAAATATTTATGAAATTTTACGGAGTGATATTTTGAATAATAATATTACAGAATACAAATCTTTAAGCGACTTTATTAAAAAGGATAACGTGATTACTATAAAAACAGTAAATAATAAAAAACAATTATTTAGTAAAATTTCTAATCTATTAGAACATGAGACAAATTTTTCTCATTCTAGTCTATCTAAAATATTTTTAAAAAATGAAAATAACAAACCAACTAATATAGGGAGTGGTGTTGCGATACCCAATATGCAGCATAATCAAATAAAAAGTACAAACGGGTGCTTTATAAGATTATATAACTCTATTATTTATGATTCTTTCAATAATGACCCCGTAGATCTAATATTTGCGTTACTTTCACCAGTTGAATCTTCTAATGGTCATCTTAGAATGTTAGCAAAAACATCTAGGCTATTGAAAAATTTAGATATTCAAAATAAATTAAGAGGAGCAGAGAATGATGAGGCTTTATTTGAAATTTTAATTCAAACAGATTTACTATAACATAAACTTATTTTTTGCCAATCAGGAGTAAAAATGAAAAAAACTAATGACTTTAAAGTAGCGGATATCTCACTTGCAAGTTGGGGTAAAAAAGAGATCAAAATTGCAGAAACAGAAATGCCTGGCTTGATCTCGTTAAGAAAAGAATTTGCGAACAAAAAGCCTCTGAAAGGAGCAAGAATTGCAGGTTGTCTTCACATGACAATACAAACAGCAGTTCTTATAGAAACACTAATAGAACTTGGCGCTGAGGTTCGTTGGTCATCATGTAATATTTTTTCTACACAAGACCATGCAGCAGCGGCTATAGCTGATCAAAACATACCTGTATTTGCCTGGAAAGGTGAGACTGAAAAGGAATTTTGGGAATGCATTGATAGTACAATTCTGGGCCCCAACGGATGGAAACCAAATTTACTTTTAGATGACGGGGGTGATCTCACAAAAATTATGCATGATAAATATAGAAACATAATGAGAGAAGTAAAAGGACTAAGCGAAGAAACAACAACCGGGGTACATAGACTTTACGAAATGGAAAAAAATAAAAGTCTGTTAGTTCCTGCCATTAACGTAAATAATTCGGTAACCAAATCTAAATTTGATAATCTTTATGGATGTAGAGAAAGTCTTGTAGATGGAATAAGAAGAGCAACAGATGTGATGATGTCAGGAAAAGTTGCTGTTGTTGCAGGATATGGAGATGTTGGGAAAGGTTCTGCTGCATCCCTCAAAAATGCTGGTGCAAGGGTCTTAGTAACAGAAATTGATCCTATATGTGCTCTCCAAGCAGCAATGGAGGGTTATGAAGTAGTTACGATGAAAAAAGCTGTAAAAATTGCAGATATTTTTGTTACTGCTACTGGAAACTGTGATGTTATAACTTTAGAACACATGAGAGGAATGAAAGATAGAGCTATAGTCTGCAATATAGGACACTTTGATTCTGAAATAGAAATTTCTGCTTTAAAAAACTATACGTGGGATCAAATTAAACCACAAGTAGATCAAATTACGTTCCCTGGCGGAAAAAAAATTATAGTATTGGCAGAAGGAAGGCTAGTTAATTTGGGTTGCGCGACAGGACATCCAAGTTTTGTTATGAGTACTTCATTTACTAATCAAGTTTTGGCTCAGATAGAATTATGGAAAAACTTTAATAAATATGAAAAAAAGGTCTATACACTTCCTAAGTTACTGGACGAAAAGGTAGCATATTTGCATCTTGATAAGGTAGGAGCTGAGCTTACAAAATTAAGTAAAAAACAATCTAAATATTTGGGTCTTGATAGAAATGGACCATTTAAACCAAAACATTATCGTTACTGATTGTTATAAATATTTCTATTTATACTAATGGTTATCATAAATGTTAAAGAAATCTCAAAAACTTATTAATTTAGATAATATTAAAGACACAATTAAACTAGGTAAAGAATTAAGTAAACTAGTAAATTTTTGTAATATATTTTGTATTAAGGGACAATTAGGTACTGGAAAAACAACATTAGCCAGAGGTTTTATATCAAATCTTACAGGTATCAAAAACGTTTTAAGTCCTACTTTTCCCATGTTATTGACCTATGAAAAAGGTAAACATTACGTATGTCACTACGACTTATATAGACTCAAAAAACATGATGATGTATGGAATATAAACATAGAAGATTCACTTAACAGTGCTATAGTAATTATTGAATGGCCAGAAATAGTGGAAAATATTCTTCCAGAAAATAGAATTACTATTACTCTTCGGGATAAAGATAATAATTCTAGGACAGCTACAATAGAAGGCAATGAAAAACTCTTGAACCTTATATAATATAAAAGCTTTAAAATAATATATTTTTTGAAAGGTATAATTTGAAAAAAGAATATGATATTTTTCTTAAAAAAAATGGAATTTCCATTATTGGACTAACCCCAGTAGTACAAGATGCTTCAAGCAGGAAATATTTTAGATTAGAGAATAAAGATAATCTTCTAATTATGGATTCTAAATCATCAGAAAACAATAATGAAAGATTTATATCTATTTCCAATTTTTTAAATAAAATTAATTTATCTGCACCAAAAGTCTTCGATTTTGATAAAAAAAAAGGATTGTTATTAATTGAAGACATGGGAAAATGTACATTTAGTGAAGCCCTAAAAAATAATATTTCTGAAACTTTCCTTTATAAAAAAGCTATTGATTCACTAATAAGACTTCATAAAAATCATATCCCAAGAAACATCCCTTACTACAGTGAAGATATTTTAATTAGTGAAGTAAATTTATTTATAGAATGGTTTTGTCCAAGTATTGGATTAAAATTAACTCAAGAAGCAATTACAAACTGGAAAAAAATTTGGAAAGATTATTTAATCCCTTTAACTATAAGAAATAACGCTATGGTACTAAGGGACTTTCATGCTGATAATCTTTTTTGGCTGCCTGATAGATTAAAAGAAAAACAAGTCGGAATAATTGATTTTCAAGATGCGTTAGTAGGACACATAGCTTATGACTTAAGCTCCTTACTTCAGGATGTTAGAAGAAATGTAAGTAATAAGACAAGAAAAATAGCTATAGAATATTTTATAGAAAAAAGTGGTATAACGGATAAAAACAATTTTATAAGACACTATAGAATATTGACTGCACAACGCAATGCTAAGATAGCAGGTATATTCGTTAGGTTAGCTAAAAGAGATGGAAAAACTAGTTATCTTAGCATGGTAGATAAGGCCGTTAGATTATTTAAAGACGCTTCAAAAGAAGCAGAACTTTTAGAAATTTTATCTTGGTTAAAAAGTCACTCTGTTTAAAATGGCTTAATGAAAATGAAAAATAATTCAAAATTTAAAATTTCTCAAGCCCTAATTCTAGCAGCTGGGTATGGGAAAAGGATGCAACCACTTACTCTGAAGACTCCGAAGCCTCTAATTAAATTATTAAATAAACCATTAATTAGCTATATACTAGATCAACTTATAATTAATAAGATCAATAATTGTTTTATTAATTCACATTACCTTTACAGAGATATAAATAAGTATATTAAAAAATTTCAGAAGCAAAATTCTTCTCCAAAAATATTTATTTCATATGAGAAAGATGTATTGGATACTGGAGGGGCAATAAAAAACCTCGATAATGTAATTATGGACGAACCTCTAATAGTGTTAAACGGAGATTCAATTATTTTTAAAACAACATCTTTAAATCCATTGGATGAATTAATTTTTAATTTTAAGGCCAAGAAAATGGACGCGTTATTATTACTCGATGACTATAAAAATGCCATAGGCTATGAGGGCAAAGGCGATTTTATATTTGAAAATAGAAATTTACCTTCAACAATATATAGAGAACCTAATATTATGAAAAACTCTTATGCGTTTACCGGCTGGCAAATATTAAATCCGAAATTACTTAATAATATTAACAAAGATAAATTTTCCTTAAATCATTTTTATGATAAAGCTATTGATAACAAAAGACTTTGGGCAATCAAAAATAAAAACAAATGGATACATATAGGAACTATTCAAGCTTTAAAACAATCAGAAGAATGGCTTAAAAGAATTAGAAAATGAATTTTATTTTTTATGATTTAGAAACTACTGGACGAAATATCTGTTGGGACCAGATATTACAAATTGGAGCAATTTTAACCAATGAAAAATTTGAGGTGTTAGATAGTTTTGAAGCAAAATGTTACTTAAAACCAGGGCATATTCCTAGCCCAACAGCTCTACTAGTTAACAAGACTACTGCTGAAAATTTAAATAAAACAAACTTATCTCACTATAATTTGATTCAGCAAATAGAAAAAAAATTTAGATCTTGGAGTCCCGCTATTTTTATAGGGTATAATTCCATTAATTTTGATGAGGAGTTTTTAAGGAACTCATTTTTTAAGTCCCTACATGATCCTTATATTACCATAAATGACGGAAATAAGCGAGCAGATCTATTAGGCTTGGTCAGATCAGCTCATATTTTTTTTCCTGAAATATTAAAAATACCACTCAATGAAAAAGGAAACACTACATTCAAATTAGATCAAATAGCTCCTTTAAATGGAATACATAACTTCTCTGCTCATGATGCTATGGGCGATACTATTGCTACAATGAAACTAGCAAAATTAATGAATAGAAAAAATTCTGATTTGTGGCATTCAAGCTTACTTACTACAAGTAAAGAAGAAGTCAATATGATAATAGAAAAAGAAGAAGTATTTTGTGTCACTGAATCTTTTTTTGGAAAAACAATGCCTTTTGTAGTGACATTTATATGCTACCATCCTAAAGATAATTGGGCACAATGCTTTGATCTAAAACGCGATCCCTCTAAGTATAT
>PTKJ01000073.1 GCA_002937675.1 Alphaproteobacteria bacterium MarineAlpha9_Bin1
CCATTTAATTATACATCCCTTGTTCCAAATAAACCACGTGGTCTAGCTATAAGTATTACTACCAATAATAAGTAGGGAAGTATTGGGGCTAATTGTGAAATAGTTAGGTCTACTAGTATATGCCAGAGACTCTCAATATCTAAAGTAAGACCTAGGAGTTCCATGACACTATTAATAGAATAGTCTAAAGAAATAGCGAAAGTTTGCATGAGTCCTATTAAAATTGATGCAACCAATGCTCCTTTGAGTGAACCTAGTCCCCCAACAACAATTACAACGAATACTATAGGCCCTAGCATTAATGCCATTGCGGGTTCAGTACCTAAGGTATTTCCTGCTAGAACTCCGGCTAATCCAGCTAGGCCACAACCTAATCCAAATACCATCATAAAGACTTTAGGTACATTATGACCTAAAGAAGAAACTATTTCGGGATGAGTTAAAGCCGCCTTAATTATTAATCCTGCTCTTGTTTTTGTCAAAATAGCAAATAGTCCTAAAAATATAGCTACAGAAATGGTAAGAGTAAACATCTGATAGGCTGGATAGGACATACCCATAAGAGTAAATAGAGGAAAATCCATACTTAATGGTATATGGTAACCTACAGGAACTTTCCCCCAAATCATTTGAACAATTTCCTCTATTATATAGAAGAGTCCAAATGTAAATAAGAGCTCTGCAACGTGTCCAAATTTATGTACGCGACGGAGTCCATATCTTTCAACTAAAGCACCACAAAAAGCAATTATGATCGGAGCAATGAACAAAGCAGGGTAAAAACCTAAAATTTCACTAATTTGATAGGCAAAATAAGCACCTAACATAAAGAAGGATGCATGAGCAAAATTTAATATACCCATCATTCCAAATATTAGTGTTAGTCCACTAGACAGCATGAACAGGAGCATTCCGTATAGTACGCTATTGAAGACGGTAAAAAGTATTACGTCCACTTCATAATCCTTTAATAAATAATACTACGTAAAATATTTATCTTATTAAGATCTATTAGGCCTTTTCATTTTACAAGTAGTAGGTAAGGTTATATTTTTTTTATCTACCCAACCATCTGTAATATAAGCCATGCCATAGTCTTCACCATTGTATACAAATGTTTTTTCAACATCAGTTGATATATGACTTATAACCATATCAAAATGCATTTGATGATCTTCAGCTCTCATATAAGCTTCTCCATGAGGACCTCTAGTAGTCATTCCCTCTAGAGCAAAACCAACTGCTGTTGGGTCAGCAGATCCTGCTTTTTCAATCGCTGCGGCAAACATATCCATCATAAATCTTTGTCTATCTGCATAAGGACTTTTATTTGAGTAAGCTGTATAGTCAGCCTCTATTTCTTTTAGCCAATCTGGTTGACTTGCATCATTTTGGTGTGACTCAGTAACTTGAATAATTGGATTAAAAGTTGAAATTTTAACACCCATAGAATTCATTGCAGCAGGTATCCCTGCGTATATTGTATAAAAGTTAACTTTAAGTCCTGAATTTGCAGTAGCTCTTATCAAACGAGCTGCGTCAGGGCCCCAGTTTCCTGTAAGAACTGTATCTGCTCCGCTAGTAGTAATTTTAGCTACATAAGGATTAAAATCTAAAATTTTTCCAAAAGGTACAATTAACTCATCACCTACCACTTCAATTTGAGGAGCTCTTTCTTTTAATAATCTTTGAGCAGCTGCTTGAAAAGATTGTCCATAGGCATAATTTTGATTTAATAAGTAAACTTTTTTAATATTGGGGTCTTTATTCATTTGTGATATTAATGCAGCTACTTTCATATCTACGTTAGCATCGAATCTGAAATGATAAAAATTGCATAATTCGTTTGTGAATGAGGTAGTAACAGCTGAGTGATTAAGAAATAAAATTTCCTTGCCTGGGTTTCTTTCATTATGTTTTCCTAATGTTTTTATAATATTTAACGCATGATTAGATCCAACACCTTGCGATACATATCTAATATCCTCGTCAATTACTTTTCTTAACTGTTGAATTGTTTTTTCGGCCATCATGGCATTATCGTATGCTATAATTTCAATAAGCTTTCCGCCCAAAACTCCACCTGCTTCATTAATTCTCTTTGCATGAAATTCTAAACCTTCTATAAGATCTAGTCCAATTGAAGCTACTGGTCCTGACATCGGTTCGATAACTGCTATTTTAATGGTATCTTTTTCTTTTTCAGTACAAGAAAAAGATAGTAAAGTAATAGATAGTAAAATTATTTTTATAATATTAGTTAACATTTTTAACTTCCTCCCCCATAATTAAATACTTAGAGGCTAATACTACATTGGCCAATCTAAAGTTCAATACTTTTTATTAATTTTTGTAAGGATATTTTATTATTTTAATCAATACTTTATTTTCAGTTAAAGGCAAAGTAATCTTAGTAACTGGCGGGTCTAGAGGAATAGGGGAAATGATTGCTTCTGGATTTGTAGCAAATGGTGCAAAAGTTTATATAACGGCTAGGACTAAAGAAGTTGTGATAGAGACTGCTCAAAGATTATCAAAAGAATTTAATGGTAATTGTATTGGTATTACTTCAGACATTTCAAATTTAAGTGGGATAAAGAATTTAGTAGAAGAAATTAAATCAAGAGAAGAAGCTTTGGATGTGTTGGTAAATAATGCTGGGACTGCCTGGGGGGGCTCTTTGAAAGACTTTCCTGAAGTTGGGTGGGATAAGGTTATGGACTTAAATGTTAAGTCTGTATTTTTTCTTACGCAATCTCTTATCTCTCTTTTAGAAAAGTCTGCTAGTAAAAACAACCCTTCTTCTGTAATCAACATAGGCTCAATTGATGGAATTAATAAAAACACATTTAAACACTATTCTTATAGTGCGGCAAAATCTGCTGTTCACCATCTAAGTAGGGTACTAGCTGCAGAATTGGTTCATAAAAACATTAATGTTAATGTTATTGCGCCAGGACCTTTTCCAAGCAATATGCTTGGGAAGGCCGTTTCTTTTGATTATTCAGAGTTGGAAAAAAGAAATCCGAGAGGACGCGTAGGAAGCCCAGAAGATATAGGAGGTTTAGCTATATTTTTAGCCTCCAGAGCAGGAGCTTTTACTGTTGGAGAAGTTATAACTTGCGACGGAGGATTGATTGCTTCTGCTGGTCATGATTTAACCAGCTAATATTCTTTAGTTCCTAATTTTTTGTTCTATCTTTTTTAAATACTCACTTGAGTCTATTTTAAATTCTGGGCGGCCGCTTAACTGTTTATAGTGAGATAGTGATTTATGAAAATTGTTTTTTTTTATACTTCTAGTTATAGAATTCCACTTGTTTCCTTCATATGATTTAGGAGTAATTTGTTCTCTAGAAAATAGAGCATACTCGCAAAAAAAACATATATCAGCTAAAGTTAATTGTTCCCCAACTATATAGGAGCTTTTATTTGAATTAAGTGCTGACTCAATTCCACTCATATAAGTGATAAAAGCATCTTTTGCTTCTTTCTTTATAGAAGAGGATATTTGGCCTTGGTTTATTGAAAGTAAATATTTTTGAGAAGCCCTAGAAAATATTAGAGATGCATCTAAAAAACTATCAATTCTAGATGATTCATAAGGGTTTTTTCCATAGATGTTATTATTATTTTCTCCTAAACGTGCAGCTAGTCTCATTATACTATTAGATTCAAATATGCCTATTTCGCCGTCTGGACTAAAAGCTGCTGGTACAGTACCAAAAGGTTGAGTATTCAAAAATTTATTTGTTTTGTATAGTCTTACTGCAAAACCCATTTTACCCTGAGTAGTATTATTATGAAATTCAGCTATATCTTTTTTTGTTAACTTGCGTGCATTAAAGTCCCATAACCAATCTTTAATGCTTTCTGGACTCGTTCCAATAATATCTAGATTTACTCCAGATAAGCGAGAAGTAATGGTCGTTTTCCAAATTCTGGGATTAGGAAGGTATGAAAAAATCCTTATTTCAAACTTTTGTTTTTCTTTTACCATTTTTCAATGTCAGGACGGATTTCTACGTCAAAAGACCAAGCAGATCTATTTTGGTGTGCAATGTGATATACCTCTTCAGCTATTGAGCTAGGTTTACAAAAAAAATTATCATCCTTTTCATTACCAAAAAATATAGGTCTTGTTCTAGGTGTATCTATTGCTGCATCAATAATAATATACGCGACATGAACTCCTTTGGGACCTAATTCTCTTGCCATCGATTGTGCTAATATTCTCTGAGCTGATTTAGTAGGAGCAAAATATGCAAAATTTGCTTTTCCCCTCATTGCAGAGGTGTTTCCTGTTACAATAATGGCTCCAGATTTATTCTTAATCATATCAGGAGCTAATTCCCTAGCAAAATAAAGTAAAGAATTAGTATTAACTCTAAAATTTTTTTCTAAATTTTCTGGATTATCTCCTAAAAAGTTGCTTGCACCTCCTCCATCTAATATTCCTGCAACAGCGTTATGAATAAATATAGAAGGGGTACCCATCTGATTTCTCACTATAGAACATGTTTCAATAATTGATTCTGTATTTTCTACATCACATTTAAAGGCTTTAGTATTGGGTATTTTTTTTTCTAAGTTATTTAAGAATTCAAGGTTTCTTGCAAGCATGGCAATCTTGTAGCCATTTTCAGAGAATTTTTTAGCACACTCTCTTCCTGTTCCTGGTCCTACTCCAGCTATGAGACATATTTTTCCATTATTAGGCATTATTCTTCCTTATAAAATTATTGAGTAATTGTTTCTATAAAAGAGTCTCTTTTTTTGAAGTCTTCATAAACTTTCAATATGTTATCTCTATTTTCTTTCCATTGCTCATCTGGGAAAATATTATCCAGTACTAAGCAGACCAGGGAGATAGAAATATGGGCTCTATTGACATTATTGACGATGATGTCTGATTTTTTTTCTAAAAAGTCAAATGCTCTTTGTACCCTTCTTTGTTCATATTTTATTCCATCAGGAAAATGAAATTCCTTGGGTTTAAATTTTAGATCTCTTGCTCTAGAAACTACAGAATCCAACATTTGGGATGCTATAGCATCAAGGCCTATTACTTCCCAATACTTTTTTTCTACCTGAGGGATAAATCCATTATTACTACTTTGCTTTTCTAAATAATTACATATGATATTAGTTTCACAAATTGTATAACCATCATCAGTCTCTAAAGTAGGAACCATTCCATTGGGGTTATAATTCATTATAAGTGAGTCTTCAGAACGAGTTGTGGTAATTACTTCTTCTATGCGGTCAATTAATCCAAGTTCTCTTACTAGTATACGACATTTTCTAGCTAAAGGAGAAGTTGTAGTATAAATTAATTTCATTTTTTAGGTATCCCTTTCTCTCTATTTATTTTTTGCCACATTCCATCGGCAGCAAAAACCAATTTATCATCTAAGGTTAATTCTACTCTAATAAATATAGCTCTCTTTCCTGTCTTGAGAGCTTTTCCTGTACCTTCTACCCATGAATTTAAAGGAACTGGTCTCATAAAATATGAATTAAGATTTGCAGTTACACTTGCTCCTTCTCCTGCTTTAGCAGCTATGTAACCTCCGATAGTATCTGCAAGAGCCATAAGCATTCCTCCATGTGCAACTCCGTTTACATTGGAATGATGTTCAAATATTCTGATTCCTAAAATTATATCTGGATAACGCCCCTTTATAAAGTATGGTCCAATACGATCGGAAAACATTCCATCTCTAGATTCGTAAAGTTTAAAATTTTGCGGGGCATTCGCTTTATCAATATATTTTTCTTTGTACATTCAATTTTTTCCGTTATTTCGTTTCATATTGTTTTAGTTTATCAAAATTAAAATCAAATCCTATTCCAGGTCGATCAGAAGCTATTGCATAACCATCTACCATTTCCATTGGATGTGAAATATAATTTTCTATTCCAAAAGCATGAACCTCTACATATGCAGCATTAGGACATGCTCCTAATAATTGAATATGTACATCATGTGCTCCGTGAGAAATAATAGGCAAGTTGTTTGCTTCGGCTAGTCTTGCTATTTTCATGAAAGGAGTGACCCCTCCACAAGATGTAAGATCTGGCTCTGGAAAATCTACTCCTTTAAAATAAATTAGGAGTTGAAATTCTTGAAGAGTGTGCAGATTTTCTCCTGCAGCGATAGAAGTTTTTCCTTTAGATCTCAATTGACCATAACCTATAAAATCATCGGGTTTTATGGGTTCCTCAAGCCATATCAAATTAAACTCGTTCAACATATTAGAGGCTTTTATTGCCTGATCTAATCTCCAAGCTTCATTGGCATCAGCCATAAGTTCTATATCATCACCGATATGATTTCTCATAGCCTCTACTCTAGCTATATCCTCTTTAAGACTGTCTCTGCCTAATCTCATTTTAATTGCTTTGTAGCCATCTTCAATATTTTTAGTTGCATTATCTAATATTTTTTCTATAGGAAAGTTTAAGTCAATATTTCCAGCGTAGGCTTTTACTTTGGGATCATTCCCTCCTAGTAATCTCCATAATGGAAGATTTAACCTTCTAGCATTTAAATCCCATAATGCTGTATCAACTGCAGCTATAGAAAAACTAGCGGATCCACCTCTACCCGCATAATGTGTTTTTCTCCACATTAGATTCCACAAATATTCAATTCTATCAGAATCAGTATCAATTAAGATCTTACTATATGTATTCTTTATGATACTCGCTATAGAATCTTGTTGTTCACCATGCATTACTGTGTATCCATAACCCTTTAAATTATTTTCATCTGTAATTTCAACAATTACCATTCCAAAATTTGTCATTAGTCCAGCTGCATATGCTTTAACTGGTGTAGGTAAATCTACACAATAAGATTTTACTTCTACTTTTTTAATCTTCATATTTTATCCTAAATATTTACTGTATATTGTTGTTTTATTTTATTTAATTTAAGTTATTT
>PTKJ01000074.1 GCA_002937675.1 Alphaproteobacteria bacterium MarineAlpha9_Bin1
TATTTACAATATCATTAATAATAACTTTAAAATATACTTATTTTTCATCTTGAAAAATCGTAATTCTTTAGTTTAGAATGTTGCTTATGGAAAAAGAAAAAAATTTTTTTGATTTAATAATTATTGGTGCTGGATTTGCTGGCATGTATGCTCTATACAAAGCCAAACAACACAATCTTTCTGTTCGTGTTTTTGAAAAAGCTTCGGGCGTTGGAGGCACTTGGTATTGGAATAGATATCCGGGAGCACGATGCGATGTAGAAAGTATGCAATATTCTTATCAATTTTCTAAAAAACTAGAACAAGAGTGGGAGTGGAAAGAACAGTATGCCACTCAGGCAGAAATTCTAAAATATGCAGAACATGTTGCAGAAAGATATAATTTAAAACCTAGTATAAAATTTAATGAAACAATAATTTCAGCTCATTTTGATGAAAAATCAAAAATATGGAAGATTAATAATCGTAAAGGGAAGGAGTATACTAGTAAATTTTGTATTATGGCTACAGGATGTCTTTCCAGCACTTATACGCCTTTTCTAAAAGGCGCTTCATCATTTGAAGGAGAAATTTATCACACAGGAAATTGGCCTCATCAAACAATAGACTTTACTGGCAAAACAGTAGGAATTATTGGCACTGGATCATCAGCAATTCAATCAATTCCTGTTATAGCAGAACAAGCAGAACATTTGTATGTATTTCAAAGAACACCTCACTACACCGTACCAGCTAGAAACAGGTTTTTGATTTATGACAAAAAACAAAACGGTAGTAAAAAAAGAAGAGCTGAAGGTTTTGATACTGATCTAACAGTAGAAGAAATTAAAACTGATTATGATAACCTTCGTAAGAAAGCAAAAAAGATGTATGCTGCTATGGCCTTCAACTTAAATAAAAAATCTGCTTTGGAAGTTCCAGAACTGGAAAGAAAAAAAGAATATGAAAATAGATGGAATAAAGGAGGAGTTCCATTTATAGGAGCATTCATAGATCTTAATCTAAACAGAGAAGCTAATGAAACCGCAGCAGAATTTGTTCGTAATAAAATTAGACAAACAGTTAAAGATCCTCTGGTAGCAGAAAAATTAGTTCCTAATTATACGATCGGATGTAAACGTCTGGCAGTTGATACAAATTATTATGAAACTTATAATAAGGCTAATGTTACTTTAGTAGATATAAAAAACGATCCTATAGAAAAGATTTTCTCTAGAGGAATTATAACTAAAAAAGAAAAATATTTATTTGATTCACTCATATATGCTACAGGCTTTGATGCTATGACAGGAGCTCTTTTGAAGATTGATATTAAAGGTACCCAAGGTATCAAATTAGCAAAAAAATGGTCCAAGGGACCTAGATCCTTTCTGGGTTTAGCTATTAAAGGCTTTCCTAATCTATTTACCATTACGGGGCCAGGAAGTCCCTCTGTTTTTACTAATATGATAACATCTATAGAACAGCATGTAGATTGGATTTTCGATTGCCTAGACTATTTGAAGGCTCATAATATAGAAATTATAGAAGCTACCGAAAAATCTGAAAACGATTGGGTTAAACATAATCAAGAAATAGCAAAACCGCATATAAGGTCTTCTTGTAGTTCTTGGTATATGGGATCCAATATTGAAGGAAAACCAGAAATATTCATGCCTTATGTAGGAGGATTTCCAGCATATGTCAAAAAATGTGAGGAAATCTCAAAATCAGGATATAAAGGTTTTTTGCTTTCCAACTAAATTCAATCGATCTCTTTTACCTTCCCATCATCAAATATATTTTTGATTAAATTTAATTTTTTAAGTCCTGAATTTACTTTTGTTTCCATTTCTTTTTCGGCTGCAAAAACTCCATCTAAGTTTTTTATTATTTCTGATATTTGTGTATATGGCACTACCACAACTCCATCTAAGTCGCCTACGATAATATCTCCAGAATTAACATTAACACCCCCTACTACGACAGGAGTACCAATCTTACCAGGTCCATTTTTAGCAGGAGAATTAGGTATTACTCCTTTGCTAAAGCAAGGAAGACCTATCTTTTTTATACCTATTAAATCACGAACAAATCCATCGGTAACAAAACCTTTTACCCCTCTATTTTTAGCAATACCGAGCATTATATCTCCCATAACTGCAGTTGCCTCAAAGTTATCTGTAGATGCAATTATTATATCACCTGGTGAAGACATTTCAATTGCAGCAATAGCTGCTAAATTATCTGCAGGTCCGCATTGACATGTTAGGGCTACACCACAGACTAAACTATTATCAGTTACTGACTTTATTTTTCCATCCATAGCACCTAAGCCTCCCATGGCATCAACAATATGACCTGTTTGAACACTACTAAAAGAAAAAATCTGTTTTTTAGTAGGTCTAGGAATTTTCTTTTTTATTGTTAATAACGGTGCATTTTCTATCATACTTAACTCCCAAATTTTTAATATAATTTTTAAATTATGTTTCAGAATATTATGTTACCATATTCATTAAAAAATTTAAATTGGGGAAAAAAATGGATAAGGCAATAATTATAGGTGTAGGACCCGATCAAGGCTTGGGTTCTCAGATCTGTCAAGGATTCGCTAAGGAAGGACTTCATGTTTTTATTGCTAGCCGTAACGAGACTAATATAAAGAATTTAGCTTCTAAAATTGAAAGGGATGGAGGGAAAGCTTCTGCTATAAAAACAGATGCTACTGACGAAAAACAAGTAGCTAAATTGTTTGATGAAGTTGGAGAAGGATTAAAATTGGCTATATATAACCCAGGTAATAATACACCTGGAAAAATAATAGATATGGAAACCGATTATTTTGTAAATAGTTGGAAAATTTGTTGCTACGGAGGCTTTTTATTTGGAAGAGAAGCAATCAAAAGGTTCCTATCCAATGGAGGAGGAACGCTACTCTACACCGGGGCAAGCGCATCCTTGAGAGGAAAAGCAAATTTTGGAGCTTTTAACTCTTCAAAAGCTGCTCTTAGAGCATTAGCACAAGCCATGTCAAAAGAATATGGCCATGAAGGAGTACATGTCGGTCACATAATCATTGACGGAGCTATTGCTGGCGAAAAATTTATAAATAAAAGACCAGAAATCGCATCAAAACTCGGAGAAGAAGGAATGATAAATCTAAAAGGAATAGTTGATGGGTATGTTTATATGTACAATCAACCTTCAAATGCATGGTCATTCGAATTAGACTTGCGTACTTCTAAAGAAAATTGGTAAAAACAATTTTTGATTATTATTTGAATAAGAAATATTTATGAAAAAGCCAATTTTAAGAAAATCTCTAGAAATAAAAAAATGTCATAATTTTAAATGGAAAGACTATTATAGTTGGATCCATCAAAAAAATATTCTGGAAGTATTAAGGGATAGCTCAAAGCTTAACTCTGAAGTGAAAAAATATCTTGAAGAAGAAAATAAATATGCAGATTTTTATTTAAGGAACACTAAAAACTCTCAAAAGAAGCTTTTTAAAGAAATCAAGGGAAGAATTAAATTAGATGATAAATCTCTCCCATTTAAAGATGATGTATACGAATATTGGATAGAAACTACAAAAAAAGGAAACTATAGCAAAAGTCTAAGAAAAAAAATTGGTACCAATAAAACAGAAATAATATGGGACGGAGATAAAGAGAAAAAAAAGATTGGTTCAAAATTTTTTGGTATTGGAGATTCTACTGTAAGTTATAATGATCAACTCTTAGCTTATTCATTAGACACACTAGGATCGGAATATTTCACAATTTACGTAAGATCAATAAAATCTAAAAAACTTATTACAGAAAAGATAGAAGAAACTTCTGGAGCAATTTGTTTCAGTTTAGATGATAAATATATTTTTTACTCCAAACTTGGTAAAAACAGAAGAGCAAAAAAAATATATCGACACGAAATTGGTAAAAAAGTAAAAGATGATAAATTAATACTAGAAGAAAAAGATGAAAAATATGATGTAGGAATAAGTGGTCATACTTCTGATAAAAAGTTTTTTTTATTAAGAAGTTCTGATGGTGTCTCAGATGAAAAGTACTATTTTTCCATAGATGAAAATTTACCTAAACCAAAATTATTTAAAAAAAGAAAGAAAAATATACTCTATTCCATAGATTCTTGGGATGGAAATTTTTATATACATACCAATGAAAATGCAGAAGATTTTAAAGTTTGCAAGTGTTCACACCAAAATACACGAAAATGGAAAGATTTCATTCCTGCAAAAGAAGGAGTACTAATTGGAGGAGTACACTTTCTCAAAAACTGGATGTTTAGAGGCCAGGCTAGAAATGCATTAGGTGAAATATATGTAAGGAATTTAAAAACTAATAAGGAAAAACAAATTACAGTTTTAAAAGAGAAAATAGAAAATCTAGGCTTATCTCGATGCCAAAAAGATAGAAATACTGATCTTTTACATTTATCTGTTGAATCTCCTAGAACGCCTAATAAAACCTATCTTTATAACCTAAAAACGGATAAAAAAAAATTGCTTAAAAAACAAGAAATACCTTCAGGTTATAATCAAAATAACTACATCGTAGAAAGATTATATTGTAAAGCTCATGATGGAGAAAAGATTCCCATAACTATAATTAGGCACAAAAAAACAAAACTAAATGAAAATACTAATCTTCTTTTATATGGGTATGGATCGTATGGATCATCTTCAGGAACTGGTTTTTCTACAACTAGGTTAAGTTTAATAAACAGGGATATAGTATGTGCTACTGCACATATTAGAGGTGGACTAGAAAAAGGAATGAAATGGTGGAAAAATGGTAAAATGCTTAAAAAGAAGAACACTTTTAAAGATTATATTTCTGTAGCCAATTTTTTAATTAAAAAAAAATATACAGGAAAAGGAAAAATAATTGGATTAGGAGGAAGTGCAGGCGGTTTATTAATGGGAGCCGTAGTAAATAAAGCTCCTGAATTATTTCTGGGTATGATTATGGCCGTTCCATTTGTAGATTCTCTTACTACTAATCTAGACCATTCATTACCCTTAACAGCAGGGGAATTTGATGAATTTGGAAACGCAAAAAAATATAAAAGTCATTTCAAATATATATATTCTTATGCACCCTATAATAATATTAAAAAAATGGATTATCCTCATATTTTTATTAGGACAAGCTTATCCGATTTCAGAGTTTTATTTGATGAACCTACAAAATTTACTGCTAAACTTAGAGAATATAAAACAGATGATAATCTCCTGCTCCTTAAAACAGAAATGGATGCTGGTCATAGCGGGCAGTCTGGAAGAGATGGAAGTATTGAGGATGTAGCCTTGGATTATTCATTTATATTAAAAATTTCTGGTAAACTAGAGAATTTAATAATTAATAAAAAAAATAGTTTCCTATAATTTAGGTCAAATCAAAAACTCTTTCTCCATAAAATCTACATAACACCTACATGTGTAATGCATATCAATAAAACATAATGAAATTAATAAACTCCCCTAATAACAGGAGTCAAGGAAGTGAAGTCATAATATAGATACCTATTTTTATGCAAACTATATTCCTTTTCTCCTGTGCATAGTATAATTAAGAGAGAAAGCATGAATTTTATAAAAAATGTTAAGTTTGGAATAAAAGAATCCACTTCTGGAAAAAATAAATTGATGCCAGGAAAAACAATAATTGGTAAAAAAAATCTAGCTTCATCAAGAATAAAACTTCAAAAAAGAAAAAATAACCGTAAAGGAATTTTATTCTCAAAAATAAGTTTTAGGATCAAAAAATATCTCAAACAAATAAAATGAGTAAAAACATCTATACAAATAACACTATTTGTTAAAAATTTGAATATGATATATTATTGTTTAGGTTATAGATTATGGTTTTAGATTATAATGAACAAGAGAAAAATTACTATATATATAGACTTTAAAAGTCCGTACACTTATTTGTCTATATCACCTATTAAAAAACTTGCAAAAGAATTAAATATTAAAATAGATTGGTTGCCTTATGTACTAGACATACCAGAATATCTTGGAAGTGCAAAGGTAGACAATAAAGGAAAAGTTCTGGAAAGTAGTAGAAATGACCATCAATGGCGTAGAGTCAGATATTCTTATATGGATTGTAGACGCTATGCAAATCTGAGGAAAATGACTGTGCTTGGGCCACAAAAGATATGGAATACTAAACTTGTGTCTATAGCACTTTTATGGGTAAAGAAACAAAATTCTTTATTAATAGAAGACTTTATTGACCATATTTTTGTGAATTTTTGGAAGAGAGAACTTGACATAGAAAATTTTGATATTGTTGAGACAATAATAGAAAAATGTGGCATTTCTCAGTCAGGATTTAAAGAATGGAAAAAAAATACTGGAAAAAACGAACTAGATGCGATTATGAATGAAGCTCATGAAAAGGGTGTTTTTGGAGTACCAAGTTACATAATTGAAGATGAACTATTTTGGGGACGTGAACAAATACCAATGATAAAAGCAAGACTAACAGGTAATTATGAAAATATTTTGTGAACTCATAATCACTAGTAAGCAAATAATTTTTTTTAAATACAAACAAGATTTTAGGCTTGCCATGATGTTTAATAATAATATAAAATAAAGCTGTTTTGATGTATTTTACTCATTAAATTAGGAAAAGAGATGAATACTGAAGAGACTCTACTAGAACGTATTTTTGATCCATCTACGTTAACACGCAAAGTAATAGCTGTTTTACTAGGATCTATACTTCTCGCTATAGCTTCCCAAGTTACTGT
>PTKJ01000075.1 GCA_002937675.1 Alphaproteobacteria bacterium MarineAlpha9_Bin1
TTACCATTTGTAATACTGTTTGTTTGCTAACCGCTCCATACTTATCTAGTACTTTTTTATCTATATTTAATAAATTAATTTTTGAAGTGTTTGAATAAGTTATGTACCCATTTATAAAAACTTTAGAGGAACCTGGATGTTTGGTAATATATTGGGAGATTAACCCTCCTGTACAGGATTCTACAGTTCCAAGAGTCATTTTTAGAGAATCTAGCTTTTTAATTACATTATAAGATATTTTATCTAAAGAAAATTTAGGCTCCATTAATAAATAAATACTCCATTCCCATTATGACAATAACAACATATATTCCTGCAAAAACGTCATCTAGCATTACCCCTAATCCGTTATGAATATTTTTATCTATATATGATGCAGGCCAAGGCTTCAATATATCAAAAATTCTGAATAGTACAAAAGATGCTATAATGAGTGATATATTATTTCCTACACATAGCATGGCTATAAGTTGCCCAACTACCTCATCAATTACAATTATGCTATCGTCTTTTTCCCCCGTGGTCTTTTGGTGTATATTACTACTTATAATTCCCAGTATGAATAGAATAGGTATAGAAAAATAGAATAGGTAAATGTTAATAGAAATAAGTACCAATCCTAGTACTAATCCAGCTAATGAACCAAAAGTACCTGGTGCAAAAGGAATAAAACCTACTCCAAAAAAAGTAATAATAATTTTATTATAATCTAAATTATTCATTATATTCTATGGGTCTAGATATAGTGGCCAGGCACTTTGCTATTATTCCTTTTTTCTTTCCTATGAATCCTAACCCTTCTGAAGTAGTTGCTTTTATAGAAACACATTTATCCGAGATGTTTAATAGCTTAGAAATATTTTTTCTCATTTTATTAACATGAGGTGAAATTTTTGGTTCCTCACAAATTATGGTTATGTCGACATGTCTTATTATACATCCTAATTTATACAAGTTAGTTAGAGCATAATTTACAAAGATTTTAGAGTCAGCATTTTTCCATTTTTTTTCTTTGTTTGAAAATGCTTTCCCTATATCTCCTTTGCTGATGGTACCAAGTAAAGAATCTACTAAAGCGTGTAGTACTACATCTGCGTCAGAATGGCCTTCCAATTGTTTTGAGTATTTTATATCTATACCCCCTAGTCTTATTGTCTTAGAAGGTATTGAAGAAAATTTATGTATATCAAATCCTAATCCAGCTATCTCTATACGTCTTTTCATTAATTTATCCAATATTCTAAAATCTTCTTTAAAAGTAATTTTGATGTTACTAGGGTCTCCATCTATTATATTGATTTTATTTGGGTATTTTATAAATAATTCAGAATCGTCGTTTAAGTTTTCTTTTGCTGCATTCAAATGTAATTTGTATAAGTCTGAATACATAAAGCCTTGAGGTGTTTGTATTAGCTTATGTTCATTTTTATCAATATATGTAAAAAGTCCATCTTTACTATTAACTAGGGTATCGCTTGTTGGTATTCCTGGAACTGTCGCAATATTATTTTTAATATTTTTTATTATCAAAGATATAAGTTTTTTTGAGATATTTGGTCTTGCTGCATCGTGCACTAAAACTTTTTGTGGATTTAGTTTTTTAATAGCCTTTAGGCCCTTTAATACGGATTCTTGTCTATTTTTTCCTCCATAAACAACTGGCAAGATATTTAATCCTTTAAGACTGTTTCTAGAAATTCTAGTATGCTTTTTATTTATAATAACTTGAACATGATCAATTTCTGAATGCGTAAGAAATCTTAAAATTGTATGTCTAATTATAGAACAATTATTAATTTCTAAATATTGTTTAGGTATTTTGTTAGAAAATCTCTTTCCTATACCACCAGCAACTATAATAGCTATTACTTTTTTATTTCTTATTATATTCATACTTATTTTTTATTATATTTTTTCATTGTTGTAACTTTAGTATTAGACTTATTCATATTTATATTCTACTTTGCCTATTTAATAGGCATAAATAATTTAAGTATATTAATAGGAACAAAACATGTCCTTGATTCAGAAAGGAAAACATATTGAACTCGACCAAGCATTTAAAGTTATTCCGAATCCTATTATAATTTTAAATAAAGAATATACTATAAAATATGCCAATCAATCAGCAGAATTATTCTTTGCTGAAAGTATTCCTAGTAATAAAAAAAATTTAAAAAACTTTTTATCAAAAGACAATATTATTTTTTCATTTATAGATCAGGTATTTAACTATAAATATTCTGCCACTCAATATGATGTTGTTTTTAGTCATTTTAATAATAATGACATTCTAATAGATTTGAATGCAGCTATATATGATGAAGATTATATAATATTATCAATTCATAAGAGAGCCATGGCACAACAAATAGATAGAAGTACGGCTCAAAAGGGCATAACGCATAGTATTTCAGGATTATCTTCATTATTAGCGCATGAAATAAAAAATCCTTTATCTGGAATTAAAGGAGCAGCTCAATTACTAGGTGAGGACGCATCCGATGAAGACAAAGAATTAACCGAAATTATAGGTCTAGAGGTAGATAGAATTGGATCATTAGTAAAACGTGTAGGAAATATTTCTGACAAAAGATCAATTCAAAGAACATCCGTAAATATTCATGATGTACTTAAGAGAGTTTATGGATTAGCAATTAATAGTTTTGCTAGTAATTGTGAGATAAATGAATTATATGATCCTTCTCTTCCCAATGTTTATGGAGATTTAGACTCCTTAGTTCAAGTTTTTTTAAATTTAGTAAAAAATGCTGCTGAATCTGATCCAAATGGAAAAATAAATATTATTACAGGTTATAGACATGGTTTTAGTGTTCAAGTCTCAGGGAATAAAAATAAACTTAGATTACCAATTCTCATTCAAATAGAGGATATTGGGCCAGGTATTCCAGAAAGTATCAGAACTCATTTATTTGAGCCCTTTGTCTCTACCAAATCTAATGGTTCAGGGCTAGGTTTATCATTAGTAGCAAATGTTATAGATGAACATGGAGGAATAATTGAGGTAAATAGTAGCAATAATAAGACTGTTTTTACTGTCTTGTTACCTTCTTTTGCGGATCAAAATAAATGAAAAAATCTTTGGTATTAATAGCGGATGATGATGATGCTATCAGAACAGTAGTGGAAAAAAAACTACAACGTTCTGGTTTTGATACTAGATCTACAAATAATGGAAAGGAACTATATCACTGGATAGAAAAAGGCGACGGTGATTTAATAATTACTGATGTCGTAATGCCAGAAGCTAATGGTTTAGAATTACTTCCTTTAATAAAAGATAAAAGACCACGTTTACCTGTCATTGTTATAAGCGGACAAAATACCGTTTTAACTGCAATTAAGGCTAATGATTTAGGTGCGTATGAGTATCTTCCTAAGCCTTTTGATTTAGAGCATCTTCTTTCTATAGTTTTGAAAGCATTAGATTCTGTTTCTAGCAAAAAAAATAGGTCTAATAATATTAGAGATAAAGAGAATGAAAATCTGCCTATAATAGGTCGTTCTCCCCCTATGCAAGAAGTATATCGGGTTCTGGCTAAAGTAGTTTCTACTGATTTGACAGTAATGATAAGAGGAGAGAGTGGAACTGGAAAAGAACTAGTTGCAAAAGCATTGCACGATTTTAGTAAAAGAAAAAATAAATCTTTTATAGCAGTAAATATGGCAGCAATTCCTAGGGAATTAATAGAATCAGAATTGTTTGGTCATGAAAAAGGATCTTTTACGGGAGCTGATCAAAGAGGAATTGGGTACTTTGAACAAGCTAACGGTGGAACATTATTTTTAGATGAAATAGGAGATATGCCTTTAGAGGCACAAACTAGATTATTGAGAGTCCTCCAAGATGGATCATTGACTCCTGTTGGAGGTAGAAAAGTTATCAATACAGACATAAGAATAGTTACTGCTACTCACAGAGACTTAACTAATATGATAGAGGAAGGGTTATTTCGTGAAGATTTGTTTTATAGACTTAATGTTATTCCAATCATTTTACCTCCACTTAGAGAAAGAGTAGAAGATATTTCTTTATTAGTTGATCATTTTTTAAATATTAATGAAAAGAAAGGTTTAGATAAAAAAATTATTACACAAGAAGCTGTAGAGAAACTAATGAATTATAAGTGGCCGGGAAACGTTAGAGAATTAGAAAATGTTATAAGAAGATTGGTGACTCTTAATCCTGAAGAAACTATTAATGGGAATTCAGTTGATGAGCATCTCAGTTCTACAGTAATCACTCCAAATTCTAATGTAGTAGGATCGCTTAGTGCATCAGTAGAAAAAAACTTATCTAACTATTTTGATTTACATAAAAACTCTCTTCCGCCTGCAGGTTTATATAATCGGGTTATTCATGAGATAGAAAGGCCTCTAATTCTAAAAACTTTGGCTTTAACTAATGGAAATCAGATAAAGGCAGCTGAATTATTAGGAATAAATAGAAACACTTTAAGAAAAAAGATTAGTTATTTAGATATACAATATAAAAGATCAAAAAAGACGATTTATAGTTAATTAGGTAAAAGCATGAATAATGCAAAAAAAATTAAAATAACAAATCCTATCAAAACAAAGTTTGAAAAATTTATTTCATGGTTCTTAATTTTATCTTCAATTGTTAGTGGGATAGCAACTTATATAGCAATGGCTCCATCTGGAGACAGCAATAGATATCTTGTTTTAATATTATTAAATATAGATTTAGTATTACTGGTTACATTAGTAATTTTAGTTACTAGGAATTTAGTCAAATTGTGGAGTAGAAAAAAAAGTAAGCAATTAGGTACTCAATTACAAACAAGAATAGTAGTAATATTTAGTTTTTTAGCCGCAGTACCTGCTGTTATTGTGGCAATTTTTGGTGCAATTTTTTTTACGGTGGGGATAGAAAATTGGTTCTCATCAAGAGTAGAGAGTGCCTTAAATAAATCTGTATCAGTAGCAAATGCTTATTTAATTCAAGGTCAGGAACAAATAAGATTAGAAGCAAACGACGTGGCTACTATAATAAATGGGTCTGGTTTTATTTATAATGATGCTTTTACATTGGATAAGCTTTTAAATCGTTTGGCCCACGAAAGAAAGCTTACAGAAATAATAGTTTTTAATAAGAATGGAAAAATAGTAGCAAAAAATCAACTAGCTTTCTTATTTAAAGATCCATCAAGAAATAAAATGTTTAAATTATCTCAAGAGTCAAGAGATTTTGTAATTAATTATTCTGATTCAGAATCTCAAAAACTTGTATCTGCCATGATCCCTATAGACAATCTATTCTCTTACTTTTTGTATATTAGTAAATTTAAGGATATAAAAGTCGTCTCGGACATTAATGTAGTTAAAAAAGCTGTTTATGAATATAGAGCAGTAGAAAATCAAAGAGAAGGATTGCATGTAACTTTTACTATGATATTCATTGTTGTTGCTTTATTACTAATGTTAGTTGCAATATTTATAGGAATAAATTTTGCAAATGGAATAATAACACCTATGAATAATTTAGCTAATGCTGCAGAGAGAGTTTCTTCAGGAGATCTTAATGTAAGGGTTCCTAATTCGAATAAAAAAGATGAAATTTCAAATTTTTCAAAAATATTTAATACTATGACCGAGCAGCTTAGTAACCAGAGAAGTGATCTTTTAAGTGTTAATACTCAACTTGAATCTAGAACAAGGTTTACAGAAACAGTTCTTTCAGGCGTAACAGCTGGTGTAATAGGGATAGATAAAAATGAAAAAATTTTTTTACCGAATAAATCAGCTATGGAGTTATTGCATTTTAATCTAGAAGATACGGTAGGTAAAAATATTACTAAAATTTTACCAGAAATATCAGATTTACTAAAAGAAGCAAAAAATCACCCTGATAAAGTTACAAAAGGTCAGGTAGAGATTGTAAAGAATGATAAAAAAATTATTTTAATGACTCAAATTACAGTTGAAAAAAACAATAATAAAATTTTTGGATATGTTATAACTTTTGATGATATGACTGAGTTGCTGCAGGCTCAAAGGGTAGCTGCATGGAGTGATGTAGCCAGACGTATTGCACATGAAATTAAAAATCCTCTGACGCCTATACTGTTAGCAGCTGATAGATTAAAGAAAAAATATTCGGATCATATTGATTATGAGCCGAATGTTTTCTTTTCATATATTAACACCATTATTCGACAAGTAGAAAATATGAGGAATATGGTAAATGAATTTTCTTCTTTTGCAAGAATGCCAGCTCCAATCCTAGAAAAAACTAATTTAAATGAACTGGTAAATGGACTGGGCTCTTTATCGATATTATCTAGAGATGATATAACAGTTAATATAAATGTGCCTAAAAAGACTTTATATGCTAAGGTTGATGAAAACCAAATTAGACAGGCATTATTAAATCTTATCTCTAATGCAATTCATTCAATTGATATATATACTGAAAATTACGATAATAATATGAACAAAAAAAGACTTAGAATTAAATTAACCAATAAAAGTAATGTTTTCTATATTTCGGTATCTGATAGTGGAATAGGTTTGCCAAATGCTGAAATAAAAAATCTAACTGAACCTTATGTTACTACCAAACAAGATGGGACAGGATTAGGATTGGCAATAGTACAAAAAATAATGGAAGACCATAAGGGATCACTTTTTTTAGATAATTT
>PTKJ01000076.1 GCA_002937675.1 Alphaproteobacteria bacterium MarineAlpha9_Bin1
AATCAAATATTAAAATATATTATTACAAGTAAAGGACTCTATAGCCTGCCAGCAGCGTCTATTATTGCATTTTTAAAAACTAGACTAGGACTTGAAACGCCAGATATTCAAATACAATTTATTCCTTTTTCTGTTGAAAATCTTGAAAAGCGAGTTTTTCATAAATTTCCAGAAATGGCAGTGGCAGGCTATCAAGTACGTCCTCAAAGCACTGGCTCCATTCACATACGTTCTACTGACCCTTCTGAACATCCTTCTATTCGATTTAATTTTCTTAGCAATCCTTTAGATAGACAAACTTTACTAGAAACTTTTAAGATAATGCGAAGGATAGTCAGTGCAAAACCCATGGATAAATACAGAAAAGAAGAGCTTTCTCCTGGAGGAGATATAAAGTCAGATAGTGAGATAGAAAGTTTTATTCGAGAAAATGCCGAGACAGGATTTCATCCCTCTTGTACTTGCAAAATGGGACCTGGTCCAAATGCTGTGGTTAATGATAGGTTAAAAGTTCATGGTATAGAATGTTTGCGTATAGCAGACGCTTCCATCTTTCCAACTATACCTTCTGGTAATACGAATGCAGCTAGTATTATGGTTGGAGAAAAAGCTGCTGATTTAATCAAATAAACTTTATGATATTTTAAAGAAGATAATTTAAAGTTGGACCTATATTTTTGTTAAGTACTAAATTTGCTAGTTGGTCGAGTTCAGTAGGCTCTCTATTAATAATAACTAATTTTGCGCCATTATTACGTGCAAGTATTGGAAAGCTTGCAGCAGGATAAACCTTTAGAGAGCTTCCGGCTACAATAAATAAATCGCAAGAAAGAGTTACTGTCTCTGCTAATTTCATCTCTTTTTCAGGCATAGGTTGTCCGAAAGAAATAGTTGCAGATTTGACTATACCTCCACATTTTTTACAATTGGGAGCCTTTCTTGAACTTATAGGCACTGCCTCAAATTCTGATTTTATAGATTTTAAGTCATATTTTATCTTGCACTCCAAACAAACAGCGTAACTACTATTACCGTGTAATTCTATTATTTTTTCTTCTGGAACTCCCGAATCTTGGTGTAAGTTATCTATATTTTGTGTGATTACATAACTCACTTTTCTGGATTTTACTAAATGAGCTATCGCTTTATGTCCTTCATTAGGTTTAGCAAAGCTAATATCATTTTCGCTATCAAATTTTCTTTCCCAAGATTCAATTCTAATCTCCTCAGAAGATATAAAATCTTGAAACATTATCGGCTTCATTCTTGACCATAGACCTCCAGGACTTCGGAAATCAGGAATTCCAGATTCAGTGCTGATACCGGCTCCAGTAAAAAACACTATATTTTGGGCTTCTTTAATCCATCTCTTAAGTAAGTTAGGCATTGATGAAATTGTTCCCTGTTAAATCTTGTATCAATCTATTTTTCTTGAAGCTGCATTCCAATAATTTTCTAAATTTTTTATTAAGGCATCACTAAAATGACAATATGCTTGATCATGAGAATAAGTGGCCATATATTTCCGAAAAACTTCAATAGGCTCTTGACC
Source organism: Alphaproteobacteria bacterium MarineAlpha9_Bin1 (assembly GCA_002937675.1). GTDB lineage: Bacteria > Pseudomonadota > Alphaproteobacteria > TMED109 > TMED109 > MarineAlpha9-Bin2. Next base: position 1,553 of record PTKJ01000076.1, read on the forward strand.
TACTCTAAATGCTCTTCGGTTGCTAGATAATCCTACTACTCCAGAGCTAGTGTAAGCATCAATTGTTTCAATTAATTTTTCATCCATAGAGCCTTCTTTAATAATTTCATCGCAAATAGAGCTTCCTTGTTTTGAATTAGAATCTATTCTTAATCCATTTTGAATAGCTTGGCGTGCTACTCTGTCGTCAGTAAATCTCCAGAGTCTTAAATTAGCAACACCAGGGATGATTCCTTCTTTTCTAGCAGGTAGAGTCATATAGCTTTTTTCTTCAGCTATAATATGATCAGTGACCAATAAGTATTGGCAACCTCCTCCTATTGCAAAAGTATCAAGTGTTGCTATCCAAGGTTTTTCTTTTAGAGGGAAAAAGGGATCATCAAGGGAAAATTCTTCATGAGCAATTCCTCTAAATATTTTATTTACAGCACCCATATCTCTTCTGATATACCAAAGATAAGATATTTTACCGTGGTAGAGGTGGGTAAGATTAATTCCTGCTCCAAAAATACGCTTATTCTTATATTTTGGATGATAAACAAAACCTCCTCTTAACACGCAAAGTTCACTTTCTGTATCCATTAAGGCAAGATCTACTGCAGCTTCCAAAGGTTTAAGTGTTTTTTCATCTTCTGCATTTAAATATTTAGGATTTTCTAAAGTTGCTACATTATATTTTCCAAACTTCTCAACTGTAGCACCCTCAAAATCCACTTTTCTATTTTTAATAAACTCATTTTCTGCATCTTTTGCAAGCTGACTTGGGAGCATTAAAGACTGACATAAATGTGTTCCTTCAGTTTCTAGTTGCAATACCGCTGAGACAACTAATGCTTGATTTATTTCTATACCTTCCTTTTCTTTTAATACCTTAGTATTTTCAATATTAATTTCTTTTTGAGTTGGAGTAATATGTGGGACTAAAGCATTAATATTATATACAAGATCGTCAAGATCTATGAATTTACTCATATTATTAGTGAGTTTGCTGTAAATATAACTAGAGTATTTTCGTAAAAAAATTTTTCTTGTAATATCGCAAAATGATTTAGTAGTACTCGTAGCATATTTTTCTTTCTCGTTTCTCTTGCTTTTTAATGGAAAATTAGAAATATACTCATTACAACTTTTCCAAAATTCTGAAAATATTTTTGTGTCCGTTTCAAAATGATTTATTAAAGTGGGTGAAAAATCATTAAATTTTTCCTTAAAAGATGAATCTTCAATATATTGTAGAGCCTTTTTTTTATTTGTTTTTAGAAATCGTTCCACAACTTATTCTCCATTAAATAAATCACTCTGTTTGTGGCTCTACTATTATTTTGAGCAACATCTCTTTGTATTGCCTTTATAATTCTAACATTGTTTTAAGTAATGTTTCCTGAATGTTTTTATCGAGAGCACTATGTCCAGCTTTTTCTACTATTTTTAATTTAGAATTTTCCCAAGCTTTATGCAATTTAAAAGCATTTTCTGGGGGACAAATAGCATCATATCTTCCTTGAACTAAGATGCCTGGAATATTTTTAATTTTCTTCATATTTTTTAAAAGTTGTCCTTCCTCTAAAAACAAATTATTTATAAAATAGTGTGATTCTATTCTAGCTAAGCTAAGTGCCATTTTTGTATCTGAAAATTTTGCAGTTATTGAATCATTAGGTAATAGAGTAGAGCAATTAGCTTCATACCGAGTCCATACAATTGCGGCAGGCGTATGAATTTTGGGATCAGGATTTGTAAGTTTTCTATAATAAGATTTAAGTATATTTTGTTTTTCCTTTTCGTTAAGAATGGATACAAAATTGTTCCAATATTCAGGGAAAATTATTTTTATTTTATATAAAAACCATTCTATTTCTTCTTTAGAACATAAGAATATTCCCCTTAAAATCATGCTTAATACATTTTCTTTATATTTTTGTGTGTAGGCTAATGCTAAAGCAGATCCCCAACTTCCTCCAAAAAGAATCCATTTTTTTATTTTTAAATGTTTTCTCAAGACCTCTATATCCTCTATTAAATGTTGCGTAGTATTATTTTTAATACTGGCGCTTGGTAGTGATCTTCCAGACCCTCTTTGATCAAAAATTATGATATTGTATTTTATTGGATTAAAAAATCTTCTTAGTGATATATTTCCTCCCGCACCTGGCCCACCATGAATAACAAGTATAGGTGTAGCAGTTGAATTACCACACTTTTCCCAATATAATTTGTGATTTATATCAACTTCTAACCAGCCATTTTCATATGGTTCAATTTTGGGAAATAGCTCCATAAATTTCTCCAAGTTCTACAAAATAACATTTATAATTTAACTAACTTAAAATAATTATTTAATATTGCATATATTTATTGATAATATGTTGATGTATGAGGGTTAAAAAATGATTTTGGATATTAAAAATACTCATCAGTCAGGTACTAAAAACTCTTACCAACGATATTTTACTGAGCAAAATGATAATGTTTTAGCAGTATTAGGCCCTACTAATACAGGTAAAACACATTATGCAATTGAAAGGATGCTTTCTTACAAGACGGGGATAATTGGCTGTCCTCTGAGGCTTTTGGCTAGAGAAATATATGAAAAATTAATAAAGATTAAGGGTAACTTAAAGGTAGCCTTAATTACCGGAGAGGAAAGTATTATTCCTTCAATGGCTAGTTATTATGTTTGTACTGTTGAGGCAATGCCAAAAAACAAGAATGTAGAATTTATAGCAGTAGATGAGATACAACTTTCTACTCATCATGAAAGGGGACATATTTTTACTGATAGAATTTTAAATTCAAGAGGATCACTAGAAACTATGTTTTTGGGCTCATATAGTTTTTCATCTTTACTAAAATTAATTATCCCTAATATTAAAATTAAAAAAATGAATAGATTTTCGAGTTTAAATTATTCTGGAAAACTAAAAATATCAAAAATTCCAAGAAGGTCCGCTGTAGTTACTTTCTCAGTTAATGATGTGTATGAGATAGCAGAGTTTGTAAAAAGGAGACACGGGGGCACGGCAGTTGTATTAGGTGCTTTAAGTCCAAAAACTAGAAATGCTCAGGTAGATTTGTATGAGTCTGGTGAAGTAGATCATTTGGTAGCAACTGATGCAATAGGAATGGGGCTAAATTTGGATATTAACCATGTAGCTTTTGCAAAGCTGAAGAAATTTGATGGAAAAATAGCTAGAAATTTAAGTTTTTCTGAAACAGCACAGATAGCAGGAAGAGCAGGAAGATACAAAAATAATGGAACATTTGGAGAAACAGCCAATTGTTCAAATTTTACCAATGAAATGATAAAAGCAATAGAAAATCATGAATTTCCAAGTATTCATTCGCTAATGTGGAGAAATAGTAATTTGGATTTTTCATCAATAAAAAATTTAATAAATAGTTTAGTCCAATTTTCTGAAAAACCTTACCTAATACTAAGCTCAGAATCTGATGATGAAAAAGCTCTTAGGCATCTTGTAAAAAGAACGGAAATACACTCCAGAACTTTAGAAGTAGAGTCTATAAAGGAATTGTGGGATGTGTGCTGTATTCCTGATTATCAAAAATATTATGACGATACCCATTTTTCAATCTTAGAAGAAATATTTTGTTATCTCATTGATTATGGAGAGATACCAGAAGATTGGATCAATTCTCATTTAGAATATTTGGATAACATGAGAGGTGAATTGGATTTACTAGGTATAAGATTATCAAATGTAAGGATGTGGAACTATATTTCTAATCGCTCTAATTGGGTAAATAAAAAGAGTGGTACTAAGGAAAGAGCTAAAGAAATAGAAGATAAATTATCTGATGCTTTACATTTGGGATTAGTGAACAGATTTGTAGGATACAAAACAATTCGAATGGTAAAGAAGCTAAAAGATAATGGAGATTTAATTGTTGTGATAAGAGAAGACGATGTATTTATAGAAGGGCACAATGTTGGTCGTTTAGAGGGTTTTAATTTTATTAATGAAATATCAAAAAATTCCAAATATACAAAATCAATATTTAAAATCATAAAAATAGCTTTATCTAAAGAAGTAGAAAAAAGAGTAAATCAAATAAAATTATCTCCAGATGAGAATTTTTCATTTAATAAAGAATTCGCTGTTTGTTGGAAGTCCATCAGAATTGCTGTATTAAAAAAGGGTTTGTCGATATATAAACCTAAAATTAAGTTAATAAATACACAATATTTAAGTGATGAAGAATTAGTAAAGTTGGAAGATAGAATACGGTCTTTCGTTTATAAAAAAATTTCCTATATACATGATCCCATATTAAAAATATTAAAAGTATTCCCCAATGGTGCCGCAAGTGGATTAATTTACCAGTTATATGAATCTTCGGGATGTGTTTTGATCTCCGATGTTAAGAGTTTGTTTAATAATATAACGGAGGGAGAGAGGCAAAAACTTAATGAGATAGGAGTAAGATTTGGAGAAATATGCATATGGGTTCCTGCATCAATCAGATATGGAAGACCAGTACTCAGCTGGATTTTAAGTCAAATTTTTTATGATATAAATCCTTTTTTACCTTATCCTTATAAGACCAGGCCTAATGATGCTAAAAATATGTCCAAAGAAGCCTTTAATGCAGGCGGTTTTATCGTCATAAATAATAGCGCCTATTTTGTTGAGTTTATAGAACAATTAGCGTCTCACATAAAAAAAAGTGCTAGAAATTATAATTCGTTTTCGTTAAGTAAAAGAAATATAAAAAATATTTATAATAATTTTCATATATCAAATAGCCAACTTGTATACATAATCAAAAATTTAGGTTACATTAGAAAAAATAATATGCCCAATTCGTATATTTTAGAGAATATAAAAAATTATAGCTCAGTTTTAAGTGATAAAAAATTAGTACTATCGCCTTTCCATATATTATCTAAAAAAATAAGATAGAATTTTTCTAAACCTGCTTTTATATATGC
>PTKJ01000077.1 GCA_002937675.1 Alphaproteobacteria bacterium MarineAlpha9_Bin1
AATATAAATAATATATATAGAATATATCATGAAATAGGAAATGATAATAATAATAGAATAATATTTAATGAAAGACCTGCTGATGAAAGACATACTAAAAAAAATGTATTTCCAATAGAGATTGGTCCATTATTAGAAACTACTAATAAAAATCCATTTTTAATAAATATAGCTAAGAGAAAAGAATATTTGAGAGGTGTCCCTACGAATAATGTTAAAGGAAGAGGTAATCCTCATATTTTTTTTTGGAAATTTAGAGAAGCAATATATTATAATTTAGGATATAGAGATCCAATTACAGGGCTGCCTTCACCAGAGAGGGATAAGAATCCTGAATATAAATATAATAAACTAGATGGTGTAAAAGAGAGCTTAACAACAAGCTATATAAACAGCATGCGAGCAGGAAAATGGGGGGCATCAGATCCCGGCTGGGTGAATTTAGATCTTGCTAAAACATTCTTTCCAGATGCAGCCATGATAGGGTTTTTAGAAGGAGACATCCCAACCGTTGCAGTTATGTCAGGAGAAGATCTAAACACAGGAGAAGATTTATTAGGTTACATGTTTATGACCAGAGATATTACAATATCCAGAGGTTTCTCTTCTCAAATTTTTGATATTGTTGTCGGTTTAGGTTTAGACGGGAAACTGGCTGGTGCTACTGTTATAGATCATTTAGAGCCTATTATCGGTATATACACGGAAGAAGGAGAACTGGTTTTACCAAGGTTTACAAAGCAGTATAAGGGTATTGATATCAGAGTACCCACCAGAGTAAGTTTGCTTAAGAAAACAGAGGGTGCCGGTACCATAGATGGGATTTCAGCTGCTACAGTAAGTGCAGTATTATTTAATGGCGCCATTTTAAGAGCAGCAAGAGTTGTCGCTTTATCAAAGGGTTTAAGACTGAACGATGAACCAATGATTGATATTGTAAATTTTTACCCTACTGGCTTTAAAGACTTAATTGAGAATGGTTCTGTTGGTAGGTTAACACTGACTTTGGAAGGTTTAAGTGAACTGGGTATGAATGATCCCAAAATCACAAATCGATCAGGTGTAAATGATATCTATAGATATAAAGCACTATTTGCGGGAAACACGCCTGTTGCAGCAAAACAAAAAGAAGTAAGAAAGGGATATACAGACACTCCTAGAAATTTAGTGATTGATTTATTTGTAGCGCCTGTTGAAACACCAACCATAGGAAGGAATTTATTAGGAAATCAATGGTATGATATATTTGTAGCAGGGAGAGATACTAAGGAGATAACTATAGTTTTGGCCGCTTTAGGACGTTACCCTATTGATGGAGAGCCTAATATGGCATCTGGTCCTTTTAAACGTCTTGCAATACTTCAAGGAGAAAAAAGATTCCAATTATCTAAAGACCATTATAGAAACTTAAACTTTTTGAAGGGAGAAGATAAACCTTTTTTTGCTGATGCAGGACTATTTAGAATTCCGGCTGAAACAGGGATAGATCCTGTAAAACCATGGAAACTAGAATTATTAGTTGAAAGTAATATAGAAGGAGAAGATAAAAAGTTTTACATAGATTATGAATTGGATTCAAAGTATATAATTCAACCGGACGGCTTAGATGTAATAGCTAATACCAATGATCCGATTTGGCATGCTGCTTGGCAAAGCCAAAAACTTAATTTGGGTATACTCTTTACAACTTTGTTGATTTTATCCTTAGCTATGTGGAAAGTGGATATTCTTGTTCAATATAAAAATTATTGGAAAGCATTTCGATATATATTTTTAGCCTGGGTTCTAATCTGGTTAGGTTGGTATGTAGGCGGACAAGTTACTATTTTGAGTATTTTAACCTGGCTTACAGCCCCACTACTAAAACCATCTTGGGATGTTTTATTATCTGATCCTATACTTGTGTCATTGATGGCTTTTGTTTTAGTTAGTTTTGTAATATGGGGAAGAGGCGTTTTTTGTGGTTGGCTTTGTCCATTTGGGTCCATGCAAGAGCTTTTAGCAAAATTTGCAAAATTTATAAGGATTCCGCAACTAAAATTATCTCATGCTTGGCATGTACGCCTATGGCCTATTAAATATTTCCTTTTATTGGGCCTGGTAGCTATTGGTTTTTATTCTATGGCTGATGCAAATGTTGCTTCTGAAATAGAACCATTTAAAACAGCAATTTCTATGAAGTTTAATAGAGAATGGTATTTTGTGCTTTACGCCATATTACTGTTGGGGGTTGGTTTAGTAGTTGAAAGATTTTTCTGTCGTTTTTTGTGTCCCTTGGGTGCTTTTATGGCCATTGGAGGAAAATTAAGAATTTTCAGTATTCTAAAAAGAAGAAAAGAGTGCGGAAGTCCATGTCAACTTTGCTCTCATGACTGTCCTATAAATGCTATAGAACCGAGTGGTAAAATTAAAATGGATGAGTGTTTTTATTGTCTTGATTGTCAATCATTATACTACGATCAACATAAATGCCCCCCACTGGTACAAGAAAGGAAAAAAAGAAAACGTTCCTTTGAACCTCAGTTAAAGCCTAAATTTGCTGAATAGTTTTGTTGCTGTGTGCTTTAATAGTTTGGACAATATATAGCGTGGAGGAACCTGCGAATATAGATTTAAGAGATACTTTTCTAACGGAACTGGAATGCCAGAAGCAGTTGGAGATAGAAAGGACTGAAAGTAGTAATTTGCAATGTATTTTGATAGATAAAAGAACTGACTTTTCAAAGGAAGAATGGGCTTCAGATAATTGTAGTAAATCAGAACATAAATGGTTGGGTGTTTCAATTAGAAAAAAATAATTTAGGATGATAATTCTAATTCAGCATTGAAATATGGAAGTTTTTCTTTTTTATGACAACCCATAATTATGATTCTTTCAGCAACTTGCAGAGCTTTTTGGTATTTTCTCTCCAGCTCTTTAATGGAAAGGTTCTCAAAGGGTTGGCCACTAATAAATATACCATAATGAGCTTGGACAGTTCTGACTTTTTTTCCTAGAAGTAGGCCGTCAGCTATAGCAGCAAAACTAAAATCTTCCTGCTTTATCACGGAAATATTTTTACTAATTAGAAATTTTCTAACACTTATTTCTGCATTGATAATAAGATCCCAGTATTCTGATTCGGAATTTGTTTTTTCTCCGCTTACATAGTAGAAAGATTTGCAAAAGATAAGAAAAGTCAGTTCTTCTATATTCTTTGTTAACCATGCTCGTCTTTCTAAACTTTGCCAAACACTGCTTTTTAATTCTTTAGAGATTCTAGGAACTCTGTCAAAAAACATTCCATGTAAATTTAAATCGCTTACAGAAATATCCAATAACTTCTCTTTATGAATATCTATGCAAGCTGAGGATCTACATATAGGGCATTGATGGTCTTTATATAGATTCTTTTTATACATATAAGAACACCTTAGGTTTGAAGAATTTTTTCCTTCACATATAAAGAAAGAAGACTTCTTTTCATTCTCATCAAACTGCTGTGCTATCCAATTAAATCTATTTTTAAATTTCATAAAAGATCTTCTATGACTCCACAGATCCCATTTTAAATTTTCTACAGGGCCAAAGGTGCTCCAGTTAGAGCTAACGTCTATTACTACGCATTTATCTTTATTTAAAGATGAACGGAGTCCTCTCCCAACGGATTGGCCCCATAGGACTTTGGATAAGGTAGGTCTAAGGTGGACTATAATATTACAATTGGGGTTGTCCCAACCCTCTACAAGTACTCCTACGGACACAAGAGCCTCTAATTTTCCTGAATGATGGTCATCAAGGATTCTTTTCCTATCGCTAGATGGTGTAATCGCAGTTAACATTTCGCTTACTATATTTTTAGTTTTAATTTCTTCTAACGTTTTTTCGGCCACTGCGATATCTGGGCAAAACCAAGCAGAGATAGGTTTAGGTTTAACTTTGCACCTTTCTTTAGAGTATATTGAAGCGGCATAATTTATCATAGAAGATTTAATAATTGCATTAGAAAGCACTGAAATAGGAAAATCACCATTTTTTATTTCTGTATGGTTTAAATTTAAATCGTGAATGAAATAAGGTTTATAAACGGGCTCTACCAACACATTTTCATTGATAAGAGAATTGATATCAGCACAATCAATAATTGCATCAAACGTTAAGCCCAATTGATCATTTTGATTGCCAGTCCTTCTTTCCGGAGATGCGGTTAATCCTATAATGCGTGAATTTATTTTACTATTTTCATCAAAGATATCTAGTATTTGTTTGTAAGCTTTTCCAACTGGGGAAACTCTATGCGCTTCATCTATTATTATTAAATCTGCTTCTGAAATTATTGACGCCATCGCATCCTGAGATCTTAAGTTTGTAGAAAGAATAATATCCGCGTCTTTAAAGGATATTTTCTTTTCAGATATCCCAAGTTTTTTTACCTTATGTTCTATACTTAGTTCTTTTTCTAGTTGTTCTAAAAGGACTAATCTATGGCAAAGTACAATTATCTTTTTATTTTTGTAAAATTTTTTGATAATTTCACTAGCTAATATTGTTTTGCCGGCGCCTGTAGGAGCTTTAAGAATAAATTTTTTATGTTTTAAGCAGATTGCCTTATATCTACCTATTATTTCTGATTGCCATTTCCTTAATATCATTTATTTTAATATATCCTGAATTTTAGACTAAAAAATAATAGGGTAGTCTACTATATATTTTAAAAATAAAACACATTAAATTTGTGTTTAAATATTATTTAAGAGTTGTATTACTTAATGTCTATAGAGAAAAGAATTTTTGGAAAAACAGGTCATAATAGTTCAGCAGTTATATTTGGGGCTGCTGCATTATGGAATGAAACGCAAGACACGGCAGATAAAGTGCTAGATATGTTATTAGAATTTGGAGTTAATCATATTGATGTTGCCCCTAGGTATGGAGACGCAGAACTAAGGGTAGGCAGGTGGATGGAACAGTACAGAAAAGATTTTTTTTTAGCCACTAAAACAACGGAAAGAACTTATGTAGGTGCTAGGAAAGAACTACACCTCTCCTTAGAACGTCTTAGAACAGACTGTATAGATCTAATTCAAATGCATAGTTTAACCCATCCGCTAGAATGGGAGCAAGCTTTTGCTTCTGAAGGTGCTCTAGAGGCGCTAAAAGATGCTAAAGATGAGGGACTTGTTAAATATATTGGAGTAACGGGTCATGGTTGGACAGCTCCTGCAATGCATAGAAAAAGCATAGAACGTTATGAATTCGATTCTATTTTAATGCCTTGGAATTGGTTTGCAGCAAATTATCGAAATTATCCAAAAGACTTCAATGATACTTTAAACTTGTGTATTAAAAAGAATATAGCAGTGCAAACTATTAAAGCTGTTGCACGTGGACCGTGGGCTGCAGGAAATAAACCTAATTACACTACCTGGTACCAGCCATTAGAAGATGAGGAAAGTATTAAAAAATCAGTTCGATGGGTACTAAATCGTAAGAATATATTCCTTAATTCGATTGGAGATGTAAATATATTGCCCGTAGTACTAAGAGCAGCTTCTAATTTAAAAGAATGTCCGAGTGATGAAGTAATGAATTCTATGGATACTGATATAGGACTCGCATCTATATTTGGAATATAAATTTTAAAAATGGCGCGCCCGAGAGGATTCGAACCCCCAACCTTCTGATCCGTAGTCAGACACTCTATCCAGTTGAGCTACGAGCGCAAGTTAAGATTATTAGTGCTTTCATAGAAAAATATCAAATAAGTCTGGAGTTGTTAATATTATTCTCAAATTCTTTTCAAATTATTATATTAGGGCCAATTGTAATTGAAGTATCTTATAGTTTTAATGTACTTATAAAATATGCAAAGTTCAAAAATTAAAAAAAAATACTAAGAATATTATAGAATTAAAAGCATAATAATTATTTAGTTTGGCAAAATAAATATATTATTATTCTATTATTAAATTATCTATTAGCCTTATCTCATTAATATATGCTGCCACAAGAATTCTGGCTTTATTAGTATCAAGCACCCTTAATTTTGCCAGATTCTCTTCGTTTCTTACTTCAAAATAATCTATTTTGGTAAATCCACATTCTAAAATATTATTTTTTGAATCATATATAACAGTGTCAATTTTTTTTCCATTTATAATGTTTTTTGATGCTTCACATAATATTTTGTATAAATTATTAGCTATAACTTTAGTTTTTTTGTCTATGTATTTATTTCTTGATGATAGAGCTAGACCGTCTTTATCTCTGACAGTAGGGATGCTCACAATTTTGCATATAATGTCTAGGTTGCTAACTAATTTTTTAATGATAAGAAGTTGTTGATAATCTTTTTCCCCAAAAA
>PTKJ01000078.1 GCA_002937675.1 Alphaproteobacteria bacterium MarineAlpha9_Bin1
TGAATCTATCATTATGGGTACTCTAGAAATATCAGGTTCCGATGCTACTAGGTTTAAAAAGTTTTTCATGACTTGTTTCCCATCAAGCAAAGCATCATCTACGTTTATATCTATTATTTGAGCCCCATTATTTACTTGCTGTCTTGCTATGTCTAAAGCTAGATCATATTTTTCTTGTTTTATAACTTTAGCAAATTCAGTTGATCCTGTTATGTTGGTTCTTTCCCCGATATTAACAAATCCTGTAACATTATTAAAAGAAAGCGTTTCTAATCCGCTTAAGTTAGTTAATGGTTTGATTTTGGGTAAACATCTTATGTTTTTTATTGTAGAGACAGATTTGACAATACTTTCAATATGGTGTGGAGTCGTTCCACAGCAACCTCCAACTATATTTATATGTTTATTATGAGCTAATTCAAAAAGTTGTTCAGACATAAATTTAGGAGTGTGCTCATACTGTCCTAGTTCATTGGGTATTCCGGCATTTGGGTGAATACTGGTATAAACTTCAGCTATAGCAGATAATTCTCTGATATATGGTTTAAGACTGTCTGCTCCCAGGGCACAATTAAATCCTACACTTATAGGATTTGCATGTTTTATTGAATGCCAAAACGCAGAAGGGGTCTGACCAGATAAAATTCTACCTGAAGCATCGGTAATAGTTCCAGATATCATTATCGGTAATTTAATATTTAATTCTTCAAAAGTTTTTTGAGTCGCTTTAATTGCAGATTTTGCATTTAAAGTATCAAATATAGTTTCAATCAATATTATATCACATCCACCATAAATTAATCCAAATAGAGCTTCCTGATATATGTTTACTAACTCATCAAAATCTAGAGATCTATATGCTGGATTATTAATTTCAGGAGAAATTGAGAGTGTTTTGTTTGTGGGGCCTAGAACACCTGCCACAAATCTTGGTTTTTTCTTTGATGAGAGTTGTTTAGTTGCTTCTAATGCCACTCTACTTGATGCTAAATTTATATCAAAAGTTTTGTCACCTAATCCATAATGATCCTGAGAAATTCTGTTTGCATTGAATGTATTTGTTTCAATTATGTCAGCACCAGCCTTAAGAAAAGATAAATGTATATTTTTTATGGTCTCAGGTTGTGTAATAGATAATATATCATTATTACCTTTTAATTCTATATTATGATTATTGAATAAATTACCGCAAAAGTCTTTCTCAGATAATTCTAGAGCTTGGATCATAGTACCCATGGCTCCATCAAGAAATATAACTCTATTTTTAAGAATTTCTCTTAGTTGTTCTGTTTTATCATTTTGTATGTTATTTTTTGAATAGTTTTTCATAATAATTATAAAGTTTATTGAAGCTCATTTATTAGCTTTAGGGATGTATCTAACTTATTAAGTGTGTATATATGAAAATCCTGTACGCCTTCAGATTTTAGCCTTAAACATAGATTATACGCATATTCAACGGTTACTTTAACAGGTATGTTTGTTTTGTCTTTAATAGATGAAAATATTTTTTTTTCGCTTTCTGGTATATCTGTCCTACACTTTCGTGCAAATCTTTCGATCATTTCAAAATTGGATATTAAAATTATTCCGGGTATTAATTTAATATTAGATTGTTTTTTATTTATGAGATCTCTAAATTTTAAAAAATATTCTATATTGAAAAAAAATTGGCTTATAGCCTGACTCGCTCCACAATCAAATTTTAATCGTAAATACTCTATTTCTTTCATTATATTTTTATCGTCTGGATGTCCTTCTGGGTGAAATGCAACAGATATATTAAATGTGTTATTTTTTTTTATATCCTTAATTAATTCATAGGCATGATTGTATTCAGATTTAATGGATATTTTGGGTAGATCTCCTCCTAAAGCCACTATGTTTTTTATATTATTATTCCAGTAATAACTTAATATTTTATGAATGAAGATTTTTGAGCTGTTAACACAAGTAAGATGAGCCGCTAAATTTAAGCATGTATTTTGAGAAATTTTAGTTAGTAAAGATACAGTATTATTTTGTATGGAACCACTAGCACCATAGGTCACGGAAACAAACTTTGGTTTAAATTTTTCAAATACTTTTAGATTTTTGCAAAGCTTATCGTTATTTCCACCCTTCATAAATGGATATATTTCCAATGAAATATTTTTATTTTTAATTCCCAGTCCCATCTAGTTTTCCCTTCTTAGGCAGAAGGGGCGATGGAAGTACTCACATAATTGCCTGATCTAGAGGCCACATGTCCGTATCTGATCACCACCTTGCCTGAGTTTAGCAGGTTGGCAAGAGTCATAAGACTCTTTCTTCATGTACCGACCAAATTAACAATATGCGAGGTTGTTGTCAAATTCTGTATATGAACTAGCTTAGAGCTCGTCTCCAATGGGAATTTCTGTATTTTCTTTCATTACTTCCATTACAAATGATGAGCTTACGTCAAATATTTCAATATTTTCTATTAGATTTTGGTAAAATTTGTCAAAATCATTTATATCTTTAGCTAAAACATTAATTAAATAGTCATAAGTGCCGCTAATTCTGTATAGTCCAATTACCTGCTTTTGCTTTAAAATATATTTTTTGAATAAATCGGCCCATTCTTTTTTATGTTGATTAGTTTTGATAAATATAAAAACCCTGTTAGTAAAACCCAATTTTTCAGGATCTAATACTGCTGTTTTTTTTTTAATAATCCCTAGCTCTTGTAATTTTTGTATTCTCGACCAGCAGGGAGTAGTAGAAAGACCAACTTTATTAGCTACTTCTTTTACAGGCAAAGTAGCATCCTTCTGAAGAATAGAGAGAATTTGAAAATCAATAATATCAACCTTTTTTTTATGAAATGAAATTCTTAAATATCCCTTTATAATAGAAAATTATACTAAATAAATCATATATATTTTAATTTATAGCATAAATTGTCGACAAATCAATATTTATATAATAAAAAAGCCTTAACTTTGTTTATAATTAAAATAAGGAATCTAAGATGTCTTTAAGAATAAATGATGTGGCTCCTAATTTTAGAGCCAATTCGACTATAGGGGAAATAGATTTTCATGAATGGATAGGAGACGGTTGGGCAGTACTTTTTTCTCATCCTAAAGATTTTACTCCTGTGTGTACGACTGAATTAGGAACTTTGGCAAAGATGTCAGGTAAATTTGCCAATAAAAATTGTAAAATTATAGGTTTAAGTGTTGATAGTGTTGGCGATCATACCGAATGGACAAAGGATATAGAAGAGGTATCTGGTGCTAAACTAGAATATCCGATAATTGGTGATGAAAATTTGGAGGTAGCTAAGTTGTATAATATGTTGCCAACAGATATATCTGGAAATGCTTCAAGCAGAACTGCAGTTGATAACTTAACGGTTAGGTCTGTATTTTTAATTGGACCAGATAAACGAATTAAGATGAGTTTGACATATCCTATGAGCAGCGGAAGAGACTTCGATGAGATATTGAGAGTTTTAGAGTCATGCCAGCTTACTGCTAAGTATAAAGTTGCTACTCCGGCAAATTGGCGTTCAGGTGAAGATGTTATTATTGTTCCTGCTGTTAATAATGAAGAAGCCAAGAAATTATTTCCTCAAGGTTGGAAAACAATAAAGCCATATCTTAGAACTTTGTCTGATCCTTCTAAGTAAAACTTTTATCAAGGAAGCATTTGGTGATATACTTCCATAAAGGAAGATTTTTGTGATCGCTAAAAGTGCTGTAGATTTGGTGGGCAACACTCCCTTAATAAAATTAAGGGAGGCCTCAGAATCTACTGGATGCAATATACTCGGAAAAGCAGAATTTCTTAATCCAGGACAATCTGTAAAAGATAGAGCAGCACTGAAAATTATAAAAGATGCGGAAAAAGAAGGATTGCTGGAGCCAGGAGGATTAATAGTAGAAGGGACTGCAGGCAACACAGGAATTGGACTGACATTGATTGGTCAGGCTTTAGGATACAGAACACTAATAATTATGCCAGAAACTCAGAGTGAAGAAAAAAAATCTGAACTCAGAAACATGGGTGCTGAGTTGATGCTTGTTCCAGCATTACCTTATTCGAATCCCGGGAATTATATCAGAACTTCAGGAAGTGTTGCTAAAGAGAAAGGGGCTTTTTGGGCTAACCAATTTGATAATATTTCAAATAAGAAAGCACATATAGAAACTACAGCAAAAGAAATTTGGGAGCAGACTGATTCAAATATAGACTGTTTCGTTTCTTCTATAGGGACTGGAGGAACTATAGCTGGTACTAGCGAGGGTTTAAAATCTAAAAATAAAAATATTAAAATTATTTGTGCGGACCCTATGGGTTCAGGAATGTATACATGGATTAAATATGGTGAAGCAAAAGCTGAAGGAACTTCTATAACTGAGGGTATTGGACAAAGTAGAATTACCTCAAATTTAGAGGGTGCAAAAATAGATGATGCCATACAAGTTTCGGATGCAGACGCCTTAGATACAATATTTAAATTGCTTAAAAACGAAGGATTATGTCTTGGTCCTTCATCAGGTATAAATATAGCGGCCTCAGTTCAAATAGCAAAAACATTAAGGCCAGGTAGTACGATAGTTACTATTTTGTGTGATTATGCTACTAGGTATTCTAGTAAAATATTTAATATTAAGTTTTTAGAATCCAAAAATTTACCTATTCCAGATTGGTTAAAATAAAAAAGGAGCGTGAAAATGGATTTAGGTATTCAAGGAAAATCAGCAACTATTTGTGCTTCTAGTAGAGGTTCAGGAAAAGTATACGCGAACTACACTTGTTGCAAATAAAGTTAATATAGTTTCAAATGTAAGGGATCAGAAAACTTTAAATGAAACTGCTTCTTCTATACCCGAAAAAAGTTCTAATATAAATATTCAAATAGTTTGTAATGATGTGTTAAGGAAGATGGACGCCAAGCTTTTTTGGATGTTTGTCCTCAACCAGATATATTAGTAAATAATAATGGTTGGTCACCTTTTATCTCCCATCAGTATTATTTAGAGGGCTCAACTCTCTTCACAGAGTTACACTAACCATTGGAAACAGAACTCGTATTTTAGTTGTTTTGGCCTATAATAATTCAACGGGTATTTTACTATCTGAATCTACGCAGATGATATTTTTTGAAAGGCTTAGTTAAATGATCATGAAAAAGTTTTTAGGGATCTTGGTTCTGGGCTTTTTATTTAACTTCTATATTTCTGTTCAAGCACAAGATTCACCAAAAAATTATTTTAAAGGAAAATTTTATAATAGTGTTAAAAATCATTTTCTAGTTGCTACCAAAAAAATGACAGATCCAAGATTTAAAAATACGGTTATAATTATGCTTGAAAATGACGAAAAAGGAGCTTGGGGTTTAGTAATAAATAAACCATTAGGCTCAATTCCTTTGGGTACACTAATTGATAAATCAAAAGATGCAACTATTAAGCAAAAAGAACTTTATAATGTTAAAATTCCTGTTTATTGGGGAGGGCCAGTGAATGAAAATAAAATTTTAATATTACATTCC
Organism: Alphaproteobacteria bacterium MarineAlpha9_Bin1; assembly: GCA_002937675.1. Lineage (GTDB taxonomy): Bacteria > Pseudomonadota > Alphaproteobacteria > TMED109 > TMED109 > MarineAlpha9-Bin2. The sequence goes on from PTKJ01000078.1 coordinate 5,528, forward strand.
CAAGAATATAATAACGAAACTACAATAAATTTTAAAAATATATCTATAAGTAGTGATTACAATATTCTATTTGAAATTGCTGATAACAAAGGTCCAAAAAAAAACTTGCTAATAATTGGAATTTCATCCTGGGGAGAAGGTCAATTAGAAGGTGAAATGGAAAGAGAAGGATGGAATTTATCTGAAATTAATTTAGACTTAATTTTTGAGATGGACAATACTGAAAAATGGTTAAACGCTATTAATAATAGTTTTATTCGTTTATGAAAAAATTTTAAGTCAATAAACCTGTACCTGAGTGTGTGTATTTGCAGTGTAATTTTTAATTCCTTTAACCAGAAGTCCAATAAAAATGATCTCAGCACTTTCCAAGGCTGATATAAAATTGAAATTTTCCGATAAAAATCCATAATCTGGGTGCACGGCATCAACTCCATAGTCCTTAGCTGTTTTTAAAATGTTAGCGATATTTAACTCCGATTTGAAACTGCCTCTCCTATATTAGCTGTTCATCCATAAAATTAAGATTTAGGAATCTTTTATCAGCATCCGAATAAATTTCCAAAGCACAAATACCATTTTTACATGTTTTTGTAATTCTCTATGCAATCTCGCCTCTCTTAGCAATAAGGATTTTTTTTAAACATTATAATTTTATTTAGTTAGAGTGGAATGTTGCCATGCTTTTTATTGGGATTAGATAATTGTTTTGTTTTTAATAGATTCAATGAA
>PTKJ01000079.1 GCA_002937675.1 Alphaproteobacteria bacterium MarineAlpha9_Bin1
ATTACCCTTAAATAGTTTTATCCATTATAACTTTATTAACATATAAAAAAACTATATATATAAACTAGCAAAATATGAATTTTGGAGAAGTCATGGTAAAAATATTAAAACCTTTACTCATAATATTTTTCTGTTTAGTGCCTTTTTATCAAGTTTTAGCAGAGAATAAAGAAGAGAATGTTTCAATAGTTGAAATAAGACAACAAGCTATGCAAGCTATGTGGCAAAGACTAGACAGGTTATCTACTTTAATAGCCCGGCCAGGGGATATTGTAGCTTCTTCAGACGGTACTTCGATAGTAATAGGAAACAAAGAAACTCAAACTGCAGATACTTATGCTTTAATTCAAGGTAGAGAAGCTATTCAAGATGCCACAGAAGTAGCAGAATTATTAAAACAAGTAAAAGATTTTTGGCCTGCAAATACAAGCACCGCTCATATAAAACACACTAGTGCCGAAACATTAGTATGGCTCATACCTGACGCATTTAAGCGCTACTATATGGATGCCGTAATTGCATCTGATAACTTAAAACAATCCTTGGCTTCTGAACATAACGAAACGATACGACGCTCAGTATGTATGGTAAGCTTGTCTTGTGGTAAATGTCATTCTGCTTTTAGAAAAGTAAGATATGACAATCTTAGAAAAGAAGGCAGAGGTTGGACAGGAAGCTATGAAAATTGTTGGATGTATAAAAATGAAATTATTTTGGATTCAACTTCTATAAGAAGATAAATTAACTACCTATTTTAAGTGTTTGTATACAGTATTCCAGTAGCTTTTTAATACGTGAAAAATTTTTCTGATCTATTAATTGGGATAAAGTGTTTTCTACTTCTTTTTTCATTTCATTTACAGACAGTTCACTTATTTCTAGACTATTTGCTTTGATTTGTGTTTTTTTATAAATACCTGCCGCTAAATCATTAAAATCCTTGGACACAAGTTTAGAATTACGAACAAGGGATGAAATAATGATGCACTTTGTCACTTCTGCTTTATGTGCAGCAGATTCTAATGAAAATACATTTTCAAAAAATAAACCAAATAAAATAAAAATTAAAAATATTAATTTAATACATCTAACCATTCTAATATTTTTTCGCCTATTAAATCTGGAGAATCTTCCTGCAAAAAGTGATTTCCTGGCACTGTAACTTCTTTTTGATTAGGCCAAGATCTACAAAATTCTCTTTGCTTTCCAATTAGTATTGCTCCCGGCTCCCCATTAATAAAAAGTTTTTGTATTTTTGAGTTCATAAAATAATTTGCATATTCACCAACTATAGAAACCACATCTTCTGGTACACCATCAATTGGAATTTGATTTGGCCAATCTAATGTTGGCCTTCTATCTTCCGAAGATAAAAATGGCCTTCTGTATACATCCATTTCCTCATTTGTTAAATCTCTTATAATTGAACCTGGAAGAACTTTTTCTACAAAAATATTTTTTTCTATTACCATATCCTCACCAGCTTCTGACCTAAACCCTTTGAATACTTGAGTAGCTTTTTCTGGCCAATCTTCCCATTTTATTGGGCAAACCAAGGCTTCCATGTATACAATACCAATTACCTTGTTAGCGTTTCTCTTTGCCCAATCAAAACCTAATGCTGATCCCCAATCATGAATAACTAAAACTACTTTTTCTCCTATGTTAATTAATTTTAAAAATTCATCTAACCATCTCTTATGCTCTACAAAAGTATAACTACCGGGGCCCTTATTATTAAGCTTATCCGAATCTCCCATACCTATTAGATCTGGGGCTATACATCTATTTTCCCCTGAAACATAAGGCATTATATTTCTCCATAAGTAAGAAGAAGTAGGATTTCCATGAAGAAATAGTATTGTTCTTTCACCACTTCCCATCTCAACGTAGCTCATTTTTTTATCAAAAACTTTCATAATTTTTTTGGAATGCTCCTTAGCACTTATCATTTATTTTATCTCCTAATTTTATTTTCCACGAAAAATGGGTTTTCTCTTTTCATAAAACGCTAGCATTCCTTCCTGTCCATCCGGAGAACTTCCATTCTCAGAGATCATTATACCTTCATGATCCATCTGAGTTTCTAAGCCATTTGAAAAGCTTAAATTAAGAAGTTTTTTTACAGAACCATATGCTTGTGTTGCACCTGAAGCTAATTCTTCCGTTTGTTGTCTGGCTACATTCATAAGTTTTTCATCTTCTACTACTCTATCTATCATTCCTATATCATAAGCCTCTTGAGCTGAAAAAATTCTACTCGTAAGCATCAATTCTTTGGCACGTCGTAATCCTACTAAACGAGGTAGATAGAAAGTAGAACTAGCATCAGGCGACAGACCAGCTTTAGTATAGGCTAATGTATATTTAGCTGATTCTGCGGATATAACTATATCCCCAGATATGGCTAAACTCAATCCACCTCCGCCTGCACTTCCATTAACAGCAATAACCACAGGTGCATTCATTTTTGCCATTCTTGCTATTGCACCATGAAGATAATTAGTCATTTTTAGCAACATTTCTTTAACTTCTTCTTTCTTGCTAAGTAAAAACTTCAAATCTCCTCCTCCACAAAACATTTTTCCTTTTCCTGTTAAAAGAACTGCTCTAACAGAATCGTCTGTTGCGCAATCACAAATTGCGTCATAAAATTCCATACATAGCTCATCATTTAATGCATTAGCAACATCAGGCCTATTTAAAGTAATAATCTTCATAGCCCCTTCTCTTTCAACTATGATATTTTTCTTACTCATAATTAAACTCCTTCAAAATAAGAATATTCTTTTTTACATCTTTTTATAAATAAAAGATATTATACATACTAAATTTAGAGGAACAATAGATATGAGTTGGATCGGCTCTTGAAAAAAAAACAAATACTAGTATTTATCCTATTTATTTTTTTTATAATTAATAAATTTACATATGCGGAAGAAATTTTAGTTAAAAAAATTTATCCTCCTAAATGTTCTATTATTGAAGAAACAAATAGCAGACTTTGCCCAAGAATTATGGAATTAGATATTGAAATTACTGGAGAAGAGGAAAAAAAATTAATTAGATGTTTGCTTTATAGTGAGGAAGGAGAAATCTTAGCTTTCGGAGAAGCCGTAATGAGAAAACCTGGTGGGCGAATATATATAGAACTGAGAGAAAGACATAGAGTCCATGGCCTTACTCTTATAGCAGGAGCTAAATGTAACGAAGCAAAATATTAATTACTGTCGTGGTAATGGTTTTCAATGATTTCACAAATAAAATGACCTATCATAATATGCATTTCTTGTATGTGATTGACTTTATTTGAGGGAACATCGATTAATATATCTACTAAACTGGATAAACTGCTATTACCAGTCTTCGTAAAACCTACAGTCAATATCTTCATTTTTTTTGCTGCATGCACTGCATTGATAATATTGATACTTTCACCACTAGTGGAGATAGCAAATAACACATCTTTTGAATTTCCTAAAGCGTTAACTTGTCTCTCAAAGACTTTTTCATATCCCAAATCATTTGAAAGAGCTGTTATAACTGAAGTATCACTATTTAAAGCTATGGCAGGTAACGGACGACGGTCTACTTTATATCTTCCTATAAATTCTGCTACTAAATGCTGGCAGTCAGAAGCAGATCCACCATTACCACAAAAAATTAATTTACCACCTTTATCAAAACATTGAATCATATTGCCAACAAGCGCTTGAATATTATCTTTGCTTATCTGATTTTTAAGTTGGTTAATATTCTTTATAGAATTTTCTAAATACAGATCAAACTCTCTTTTTATATCAAATTCTGTCATAACTAATTCACCATAAAGAAAATATAATTATAGTTACTATATACATCAGTAAGTCTTCAACAAAAAGGTATTTATGATATGAAAATAATGTCATAAAAGTAACTATCGCCCTTGATAAACAGAAATATTTTGCTCAGGCACCCAAACAGGTTTAGGAAGTTTCCCATTCTGCCAAAAAACATCAATTGGAATTCCTCCTCTAGGAAAAAAATATCCACCTATTCTTATCCAAGTGGGCTTTATTTCTTTATTAATTCTTTTGCCAATTTTGATTACAACATCCTCATGGAAGATTCCTATATTTCTGTAACTATGAATATACAGCTTTAGAGATTTTGATTCTAATAACCACTTATTAGGCACATAATCAATTAAAATTTTTGCAAAATCTGGTTGTCCAGTTATTGGGCATAATGAAGTAAATTCTGGAATACTAAATCGGACCAAATATGGTGTACTAATATGCGAATTATTCACTTTTTCTAGTATTGCTTTTTCAGGGCTAATAGGAATTTTAGACATCTTACCTAGTTGGAGAAATGTACTCTTTTTTTCTTTTTTAGTTACCATGATAAACACAGCCCTCTCCACTTTGATCTCTATGAACTTCTACAGTTTTTAAATTAGGAAAAGTTTTTATCAATTTTGTAAAGATAAAAATAGACAGACTTTCCAAAGTAGGATTATCAAGACCTTTAATATCATTCAAAGTATTATGATCTAATATAGATTTAATTTTTAAGCATTCTTGCTCTACTTCTCCTAAATCAATCAGCATATTATTTTTATTGGGTTTACCCTCTATCCAAACTCTAGCTCTAAAAGAATGACCATGAATTTTTCCATAAGGATGCTCTTTTGAGTATCCAGGCAAGATATGAGCAGAGTCAAAAGTAAAATCTCTATATATCAACATTATTTTTCCTAGTTAATTCCAATTATTTTATGAGTTTGTAAACTTAAATTCCATTTAGGATTTTTCATGCAACATTCTATGGTTAACTTAGTATTTTGTTCTATTAGCTTTCCATCCATAGGCTGTAAACTAAAATGTTTAAAATCATATTCTTCATAATCTTTTAATTCCAATCCTTTTTGCGGAAAAACTATTTTTAACTCATCCCCAAAATTTTGTATAATTTTAGTTCCTATTTTGGGACTAACACAGATCCAATCTATACCTTTGGGGGCCAAAATAGTGCCATTTGTTTCTATGGCAATTTTAAAATTATTATTTTTTAACTCCTTTATTAACTCGTTATCCACTTGTAATAAAGGTTCGCCACCCGTCAATACAACAAAAGGCCTAACAGCAGATGGCCAAAGTGAAATAATTTTTAGTGCCAGAGATTGAGAACCATCATAAGTCCCTCCTTCTAAACCGTCTGTCCCTACAAAATCCGTATCGCAAAAATTACACTTGGCATTCTCTCTATCTTTTTCTCTACCAGTCCACAAGTTACAACCTACAAACCTACAAAATATAGCAGGCTTTCCTGTATAAAAACCTTCACCCTGAATAGTATAATATATTTCTTTTACGCTATAAATTGCCATTACTTTCTTTCCATTCTTGGTAACCTTTTTTTCTAAGCTCACAAGCAGGACATTTATCACATCCATATCCCCATTCATGTAGCTCTTTTCTCTCTCCCAAATAGCATGTATGCGTCTCTTCTATAATTATATTAATCAATACATTTCCACCTAGTTCAAAAGCATATTTCCATGATTGTAATTTAGACATTTTCATTAAAGGTGTGTGAATAATAATATTTTTATCTAAACCCAAACTAAGTGCATTTTGTTGAGCATCTATAGTAGATCGCCTACAATCTGGGTAACCTGAATAATCTGTCTCACACATTCCACCTACATAATTATAAATATTTTTTGTATATCCTACTGCAGAAGTCATGGTAAAAAAAATTAAATTTCTTCCCGGTACAAATGTATTAGGTAATCCACTTTTTAAAATTTTAATATCTGATTTATCAGTGAGGGAGGTTTTAGAAATAGACCCTAATATTGATAAATCTAGAACATGATCATCACCGATAATACCAGAATATCCCATTTCCTCTTTTATTCTCTTTATAACATTACTTCGACATTCCATCTCAACCATATGTCTTTGATTGTATTTAAAACCTATAGTCTCAACTTTACTAAAATTTTTACATGCCCAAGCAAGAGAAATAGTACTATCTTGCCCACCCGAAAACAAAACTAAAGCAGAATTATTATCCAAATAGAAATCCCTCAATAAAATATTTTTCAACTA
>PTKJ01000008.1 GCA_002937675.1 Alphaproteobacteria bacterium MarineAlpha9_Bin1
ATTAAAAATATTTTAAATATTTTGAAAAAGGATAAGACGTGCTAAAAATAATAGAAGGAAAATATAAAAGAAAAATTATTCAGACTCCTAACAGTCTAAAAACGAGACCTACCTCTTCTCGTATGAGAAAGTCTATTTTTGACGTTCTTTCTCATTCAAAATATCTTAACGAAGAGATTTATAATACAAAAGTACTAGACGTATTTGCAGGTAGTGGAATGATGGGACTGGAATGTCTCTCAAGAGGAGCAATTTATTGTAAATTTATTGATAATTCAAATGAATGTATAAAAATTATAAATAAAAATTTGAGTGAATTAAAACTAAAATCTCTCTCCACGGTATTAAAACTAGACGCCAACTATCCCACACCAGCGAAAGAAAAATATGGATTATCTTTCTTTGATCCACCCTATAGTGAATTAAATTTTTCCAACATACTAATTAGGTGGGAGGAAAAAGGCTGGTTTACTGAGAACGCAATATGTGTTTATGAAAAAAGGAAAAAGACTTATTTTGAATTACCAAAAAAATTCTTGATTATTAAAAATATTATAAAAAGTAAAACTGAAGTCCTCATACTAAAAAAATCTCAATAACGACTAACTTCTACCAAAAAGAGTCTCAATATCTTTAATTGCTAATCGAATAAAAGTGGGTCTTCCATGATTACACTGGCTAGAATTAGGAGTATTTTCCATATCTCGCAATAAAGCATTCATTTCTTCTATTGTTAACCTTCTTCCTGCTCTAATGCTAGTATGGCAAGCTAAGTTTCCACAAACACTATCTAAACGTTCGGATAAAACAAATTCATCACCAAATTCAATTATCTCTTCCACTAAATCATTTATAAGCTTTGAATAATCTATATTATTTAACAAGGCCGGATGTTCTCTTACAGCTATAGATTCATTATCAAATTCATCAAAAACTAGACCCAAGCGTTTTAGATTATCTTTGTACTTCAAAATGATGGACATTTTTTCTTCCTTAAGTTGTACAATTTCAGGGATAAGAAGAATTTGAGTTTTAATATTATCATTTAAAAAACCATGTCTCATTTTTTCTAATGTCAATCTTTCATGTGCCGCATGTTGATCTATTAAGATTATTCCAGTTTGAGTTTCCGATACTATATAGGTTTCATGAACTTGTACCAATGCTGCACCTAAGGGATAACCATCCCTATTTATAAATTTTTCTTTGATTAAATCAGGATTATTAGATCTAGACGAAGGTATAAAATTCATATCTATAGAAACATTATCCTCCTTAAAGCCTTTATAATTCTGAATAGAGCCAGAAGAGAAATTTGAAACTGCTTTATCAGAAATATCAGAAGAAGTATTGACACCTGCTTTTTCCAATGAAGACCTCACAGAATTAACTATCATGGAACGTATTAATGATGCGTTCTTGAACCTAACCTCAGACTTAGTAGGATGAACATTTACATCAACCTCGGAAGACACTATATCTATAAAAAGCACTACTACGGGAAAACGGTCAAGAGCCAATAACCCTCGGTATGCTCCTCTCAAGGCTCCCATCAACATTCTATCTCTAACTGGCCTGCTATTAACAAATAAATACTGCTCTCTTCCAGAATTTTTATTATATGTTGGCATGCCTATCATTCCCGCTAATTTAATGTTGTCTTTTTGACCATAAACAGAAACTGAACTAGAAATAAAATTTTCACCCATTGCTTGGCCAAGTCTATTTTTTATATCTTCAAAATCTCCTAATTTGCTTGCATTCCATAACAATTTTTTATTGCCATCTACTGAAAAAGAAAAATTAATATCAGGATGTGACATTGCTAGAAATTTTATTATCTCTTGGCAATGTCTTCCTTCGGTATTGTTTGTTTTAAGAAATTTTAATCTTGCAGGAACACGGTAGAACAAGTCTGTAACTCTAACTTTAGTACCTTCTCTTAGCGCTGAAGGCTTGATATCCGTAATTTTTCCATCAATTACGGAAACTGACCAGGAATCCGTAGAAGATTTGAATATAGACTCTATTTGAATATCAGATACTGATCCTATTGAAGGTAATGCTTCACCTCTAAAACCTAAAGTATTTATATTTACTAAGTTTTTATTGGAAAGTTTAGAAGTGGCATGACGATTAACACACACACACAAATCCTCTTTATCCATTCCACTACCATTATCCAAAACTTCAATTAAGGTCTTTCCACCATCAGTTATTGCAATATCTATTGCAGTAGCCATGGCATCTATTGAATTCTCTACCAATTCTTTAACTATAGATGCTGGCCGCTCTATTACTTCTCCAGCTGCTATTTTGTTTATTAAATCATTTTCTAATTTTAGTATTACACCCATTATTTTTTCAATCTTGATAACGTGTTTACTTTTATATCCTCAACTGCTGGTTGATCATATGGATTGACATTTAATAATTCTGCTACTAATAAAACCTCTACTAAATAAATAGTCATTAAAGAAGCAATAGATTCCACTGATCTATTGGGAATATTTATCATTCGCACTGGACGATTCTTGAGTTTCAAAGAATCATAAGTTGACATAGCCATAATTTTAAGTAATTCACTCAATGCGTATCTAGAAAGCCAAGGAGCAGATTTAAAATAAGGAATACTAGGGCTTTTTGTAACCGAGTCTGATACCAGAAAAGTAAATATACCTATATTGGGCCCATCTAACCACATTTGCAATTGGCTGTGTTGGTCAACAGATCCTTCTGCTGATATAAAAAATAATCCTTTCCCATTTTTACCTAAAGACTCTGCCCATAATTGTCTGTACCATTTTACGAAAGGGTTTAAAAAACTTCCATAATTCATCACACAATTAAGTTTCTTAGCATGTATTGATTTGTCAGCAAAAATAGAAGAACCAAATTTCATAAAATTACTTTCGTCCAAAATATAATCTAGAGCTTTTCTAGAGCTACCTCTTATTCTATAGGGATCTGCCCCCAAAATAGCAGCAGGTAACAATCCAGTAGAAGTTAGGGAGGAAAACCTTCCACTAACATCAGATTCATGTTCAATAGTTTTTATCTTTTTTGATCTAGCTAAATCTAAAATTATATTTTTTCTGTTAATTGTCTTCAAATCAGACATTATCATAATATGATTTTCTATTGGCAAACCTTTTGCCTGCAACCAGTTACAAATTATTAACAATAAACTTATAGTTTCGGTTGTATTTCCTGATTTTGATATAGCTAAAACTTTAAAATTTTTAAATTCTATTTGTTTTAATAAAGAGTTTATTTTTGAAGAGTCTAGGTTATTCAATATATGATAATTTAATTTGTTATTATCATCTATTGCACTCATTAGAGCTTCTGCTCCAAGACTAGAGCCTCCTGTGCCTATTAGAATAAACTCTTCCATCTTATTGCTATCATTTTTAAAAAATTTAGAATTCTTTGTGATTGCATCTAAATCATCATCGGAATCTATAATAGAAAAAATAGGAATACGTTTATTTGAGCGTTTTTCTCTAAAACTAGCTAATATTTTTTTTGCTTTCTCAAATTCTCTTTCTTCTATTTTCCAACCAAAATTACTAAAAGTTGGTAAAAATTTATCTTCTTTTAGCATTTTTTATAAATACTCTATTTTTCTCTTGTTATTGTAGGGACATCAGCTCCCCCTATTACTTCACGTTTTTGTTTTTTCTTAGTGATCCTTTCTCTTTCTTTTTGAGCATCAACAATATCTAAACTTTCTTCAGGAGTACCAATAAGTTGCTCACCTGCCAAAATTTTGTCAAGTAGAGATTTTTTTACTAATAAGAGCGATTCTTCTTCATCAAGATCTTCTCGTATTCTTGGATTAGCTTTATCAGCGTCAGATAATTTTAAAATAGATTTATCACCTTCGGTTAAAAGTTTATCATCAAAATCTTTTTTTTCAGTCACATCACTTTCACTAATGGTGTTGGCTGGGTCGTCATCCGAAGGCGGAACAAGATCGTAATTTGGAGGCATAGATAGTGGCTTATTACTTAATACTTGAAATTCATCAGGTGATTTTTTTCCAAACCCTAATTCTTTCTTCATGCCATCGGTACAACTACTAGAAACTGTAACGTATGCAAATCCTAGAATATAAAAAAGATATTTATAGATATTGCTCATAATTGATTTTTTGTCTTTCTTTTATTTATAAATTCACTAAATATAAAAAAGCTTACTCCTACTGTAATACTTATATCTGCAAAATTAAAAACAGGCCAATGTAAATTTTGCCAATAAACATCAATAAAATCAACTACGGCCCCTATCCTTAATCTATCTATAGCATTACCGACAGCTCCTCCGGCAATTAATCCTATGCAAAAATAACTTTGTTTATTATATAGGGACCATAGTAAAAGCAAAGCCGCTACAAGTATTGCAAATAAGGAAAATAAAATTGGGGAAATTTTCCCTATTTCGCTGAACATCCCAAAAGCTACTCCAGAATTTAACACTAAAGTAAAATCTAAAAACGGTAATATGTTTATTTCATCAATATTATTTGACATATAATTTAATATTAATGTTTTAGTTATTTGATCAATAATTACAACTAATAAAAAAACAAATAAAAGACGTACTCTATTCATAGATCCCCAATAACTTCTGAACAACGCTCACATATAGAATTTTTTAAATTTATTTCCGTTTTCCAGCATCTTTCGCATTTATTACCTTCTGCTCTAAGCACTAAAACTCCAATATCTTCTATATTTTGTTCTTTGTAGGCAGCAGACGGAATGGATTCCTTGATAATAGAAGAGTCAGAAACAATACTGAGCTCATTGAGATCCACCTCTTTCAATAAGTTTATATGATCTTTATTCTTAGAATATATAATAATTTTTGCATCTAAACTAGAACCAATAATTCTATCTTTTCTGGCAACTTCAAGAGCCCCAGTAATAACGCGCCTTATACTCCTCAATAATGACCATTTTTTTAACAATTTTTCATTATTAAATTTAGAAGAAATTTTAGGAAATTCCTCTAAATGAATGCTGCTTTTATCGTTATCCTTATAACTTAGCCATGCTTCTTCAGCTGTGTAGCACAACACAGGAGCTAACCAAGAGCTTAAACAAATAAATAGTTGCTCTAGAACAGTTCTCGAAGCTCTTCTTTTAAAATCAGAAAAAGAATCGCAATACAAGCTATCTTTTCTTATATCAAAGTAAAAAGCAGATAGATCCAAGGCACAAAAATTATGTAGTTCTGAATAAAATGATTGAAAATTATAATTCTTAACCGATATCTCTAGTAATTTATTTAATTCATACAGTCTTGCCAGAACCCAATGTTCTATTTCTGGCATACTTTTATATTCTAGTCGCTCATTTGTTTTAAAATTATTCAGAGCTCCCAAAGTAAATCTTAAAGTATTTCTTAATCTCCTATATGACTCATTAATTCCTTTTAGTACCTCTGAACTAATTCTTACATCTTCAGTAATATCAGTCATAGCGACCCATAACCTTAAAATATCAGCACCTGATTGCTTAATAATATCATGCGGCGAAACCACATTTCCACTACTCTTAGACATTTTTCTTCCTTGGCCATCGAGAACAAATCCGTGCGTTAAAACTGCATCAAAAGGAGCTCTTCCTCTTGTTCCACACGATTCTAATAAGGAAGAATGAAACCAGCCTCTGTGTTGATCTGATCCTTCTAAATATAAATCTGCCGGCCATTTTTGACTTTTATTACCATCTAAAACAAATGAATGAGTTGAACCAGAATCAAACCAAACATCTAGAATATCTTTTGTTTGGATAAAATCATTAACATTATATTTTTTACCCAAGAATGTTTTTGGGTTATCTGTAAACCAAGCATCTGCCCCTTTTTTATAAACTACTTCTGCTATCCTATTATTTACTTCTTTATCTCTAAGAATTTCCCCTGATTCTTTATAAACAAAAATAGTGATTGGAACACCCCATATTCTTTGTCGCGAAACACACCAATCAGGCCTTTCTTTTACCATAGATTTAATTCTGTTTTTAGAAACTGCTGGAACCCAAAATGTATTTTCTATAGATTTTAAAGCTTTTTCTCTTAAATTATTTTTTTCCATAGAAATGAACCATTGCTTAGTTGCTCTAAAAATTACAGGCTTCTTGGATCGCCATGAATGTGGATAACTATGAGTATAGTTTTCTGAAAAAATTAGGCTTTCTTCTTGCTTTAAAGATTCAATTACTGGATCAGTTGCCTTAAAAACATGAATTCCCGCAAATAAAGGGACATTATCCGTATATACGCCTCCATCCTCTACCATCTCTGGCATAGGTAAATTATATTTAATACCTAATTCAAAATCATCTTCTCCATGGCTTGGAGCAATATGAACAAATCCTGTTCCCTGGTCCGTTGAAACAAAATCTCCAAGTAAAATTGGAACTTCAAAATCATATCCTTTAGATGCCAGAGGATGAGCACAAATTGTTTTTACAAGATCAGAACCTTTAAAATTTTTAACAACATAAGATTTGTTAACATTTATCGCTTCTAAAAATTTTTTTATTAGACAGCTGGCTATTAGAATTTTTTGACCAAATCGTATTTGATCACTATCAACATCCTCCTTAATTTCAATTAATGAGTATTCAATATTTTTTCCACATGCTATTGCTCTGTTAGCAGGAATGGTCCAAGGAGTCGTAGTCCAAATTACAACAAAAGAATCCCTTAGAATATCAATATTAGATTCTTTAATTTTAAACGCTACTGTTAGAGCAGTTGAATTTATATCACGATATTCAACTTCTGCTTCTGCTAGGGCTGTTTTTTCTACTGGAGACCACATAACTGGCTTTAAACCAAGATATAAACTACCATTATCAATAAATTTTATGAGTTCCTTTACTATCTGTGCCTCAGCTTCATAACTCATAGTTAAATAAGGAGCATCCCAATCGCCTAAAACAAATAATCTTTTAAAATCGTCCATCTGCACATCAATCCATTTATCTGCAAATGCCCGGCACTCAAATCTAAAATCCTTTATTTCTATTTCGTCCTTATTTATACCTTTCTTTTTATAATTTTGTTCTACTTGCCATTCTATAGGTAAACCATGGCAGTCCCATCCTGGAATATAATTAGCGTCAAAACCACTCATTTGTTTAGTTCTATTTATTATATCCTTTAAAATTTTATTCAGTGCTGTACCAATATGTATTGGACCATTGGCGTATGGAGGGCCATCATGTAATATAAATTTTTTTTTGCCCTTGGATTTTTCTCTAAGTTTTTTCCAAAGATTTATTTTTTTCCATCTTAAAATCATTTGTGGCTCATTCTTAGGTAAACCACCTCTCATAGGAAAATTAGTACTGGGTAAAAAAACAGTTTCTTTATAGTCCATAGGAATCCCCATTAATTTTTAAATTTCCTTCTTTCCTTAGTATGTTTTTGACTTCCAAACAATCCATTAATATTTGTTTTTTAAGCTTATCATTATCTTCAAAAACAGACTCATCTCTAATTTTCTTTACAAACAAAGCTCTTATTCTTCTTCCATAAATATCCTCTTTAAAATCTAAAATATGTGCTTCCAAAAATCTTTCATTTCCTTCAAAATGAGGACGAGTACCTGAAGACAATGCTGCTCCATAATACTTGCCCTGATGTAAGACAAACCCAGCATATATTCCATCTTGCGGAGCCATACAGTCTAAATAATTAATATTTGCTGTAGGAAACCCTAGTTTTTTTCCTAACTGCTTTCCCTTTACTACAACTCCTTCCACTTCATAAAATTCGCCCAGAATACTTTTTACCATCTCCATTTTTCCATTATTTATTAAATCACGCACTGTACTCGAGGAATACTTCCCTCCAGAACCTTTGATAGGCTCAACAATATTTAATTTAGCTTTATTTTTTAAAACACCTGAGTTTAGATATTCTGTATCACCCTTTCTCTTATAACCAAAACGAAAATCCTCTCCAACTATAATTTGAACGGCATTAAGATATCCTAGTAGTATTTTCACTACAAAATCTTCAGCTGAAATTTTAGAAAAAAGATTATTAAATCGCTGTATTAGTACAATATCTACTCCTAATTCTGACATTTTTCTAATCTTAGATCTGAAACTTAGTATCTTTTGGGGTTCATTTCCAGGCCTAATTATTCTTAAAGGATGCGGATAAAAAGTGAATACTAGTAATAATGCTTCATTTTTGATAGAGAGTTTTTTTGCATAATCGAGTAACCCTTTATGACCCAAATGTAACCCATCAAAATTTCCTATAGCCACAGCAGTTCTTGGAAACTTTTTTTTCATTTCTCTGTAATCTCTGTAAAGCTTTATTTTACTCATTCATTATTTCAATCAAGCTAAATTTATAAAATATAATTAAATAGATGAAAAAAAATTAATTTAATATATACCAACTTAAATTATTTGTACCTTCAACAGAGCTAACTATTTCTTGATTTTTCATATGCAATAAATGAGCTAAAACTGATCTCCCTGCTGCATATAATAAACGTTTATCTAATTTTGGATACATTTTAGCTACAAGATCCGATATAGAAATTTTTTCTTCTTTTTCTAGGTGCTTTTTAATTTGGCTTTCTCTCATTTTTCTATGACCAATTAGGGCCTTAACAAAGTTTTTAGGATTTTTAATTATCGATCCATGAGTAGGAATATAAAACTTATCATTTCTTATAAACATTTTTTCTAAACTTTTAAAGTAATCGCCCATATCTCCATCTGGGGGAGAAACAAGAGTTGTAGACCATCCCATTATATGATCTCCGGTAAAAACAGCTCCTGAACCCAGCACACTATAACATATATGATTAGAAGTATGGCCTGGAGTGTGAATACACTCCAAATTCCAATCCAGTCCTTTAATTATTTCACCATCAACTACCTTATGTGAGGGATCAAAATCATAATCTGCTCCTTCTTCTCCTCCCTCAAAATTCCCATGTGGACCATAACCCATTACTATAGCTCCTGTTTCTTTTGCTAAGGGCTTGGCTGCTGGAGAGTGGTCTGAATGTGTGTGAGTAACTAATATATGAGTAATTTTCTCTGACTTAGTAATTTCTAGGATTGCTTCAATATGCGATTTAATATTTGGACCAGGGTCAATAATAGCTACTTCACCTTTACCTACAATATAAGTTCCAGTCCCATATAATGTATATGGACTTGGATTGGGGGCAACAATTCTTCTAATATTTGGGAATACATCTTTAGCTACAGCATATTCAAACTCAAGATCGCTTGAAAGCAATTCTTCTATATTGTTTCCTTTATTTTCTTTATTTTGCAAGTAATACTCCTAAACTTTGTTGATAAATGATTGTATCTTTGAATATAATATATATATAAAATACAACTAAATTATAACCCCCTTAGAATGAATTAATATAAAATAATGAAAAATAGAAAAATTGTCTTAGACGTAGAAACCACCGGTTTAAATCCTAAAGAAGGTCATAAAATTGTAGAAATAGGATGCGTTGAACTCTATGATAATATTTCAACAGGAAAAGAGTGGCACACCTACATAAACCCTGAAAGAGATATATCGGAAAAGGCAATAGAAGGTCATGGGATACAAGAAACATTTTTGAGAGATAAGCCAGTATTTAAAGAAATAGCGGAAAAATTTTTAGAATTTATAAAAGAAGATGTTTTAGTTATTCACAATGCAAGATTTGATATAGGTTTTCTTAACTATGAATTAAATAATGCAGATTTCCCTTTATTAGATATAAAAAACACTATTGATACCTTAAATTTAGCTAAGAAATTAAATGTAGGTAATTCAGCAAACCTTGATGCACTTTGCAAGAAATTTGATATAGATTTATCACATAGAAACAAACAGGGAGCCCTTGTAGATGCACAGCTTTTAGCAAAAATATATCTAGCATTAAGGGGAATCGAACAGAGGAGTTTTGTGTTAAATAGAGAATCAAATTCTTCTAAATCAGACCAGACTGTTGATAAAAAATATATAGCACGAAGTATGCAAAAAACACCAAAATTTAGTTCTTACCGGCAAATGAATTCCAAAATTCCCGGGCCTAGAAATGCAGCAAGCTTAATTCTACTAAAAGAAGACAATAAAGATATTAAAATTTTGCTTGGAAAAAGATCAAGCAAAGCAAGGTTTATGCCAGGTGCTTGGGTATTTCCAGGTGGTGTTATAGATAAAAAGGACTTCAAACAGAATATTACTTCTTCATTAGATCCTAAAATTATTAAAAAATTGGCCGTTGCCAATAATTTTAATTTCGCCAATGCTTTAGCAGTCACAGCAATAAGAGAAACAGCAGAAGAAACTGGTCTTTTGTTAGGAAAGTTTAATAAGAATGTTCCAAATAAAAACCTAGATTTACAAAATGGAATAGATTTCTTAGCTTCTCATAATCTTGTTCCAGATTTAAGTAAAATCAGCTATTTAGGCAGAGCAATTACTCCTACATTTAGTCCTATAAGATTTCATGCAAGGTTCTTTGTGGCAGATTCCATATATTTAAAAGGAAAAATTAAAACTACTAATGAATTGGTTGAGATTGATTGGATATCGGTACAACAAGCAAGAGAATTACCAATGGCAGATGTTACTGAATTTATGATACAAGAATTGTTAAGCTTTAATGCTAAAATATCCACATTAAAAAAACGTTTAGATGATCGACCTATGTTTACATGGAAAAATGGTAAACAATGGATAACAAGAAGATAATATTTTTTAGATAAATGAAAATATTTACAGAAAAACTCCATGCCCAATATTCTCAAGTCTTTAAATTGAGCAAAATAGTTGTAAAAGAAAAATCATCTTATCAAAAAATACTTATATTTGATAACGAGGTATTTGGAAGAGTTCTAGCACTAGATGACATTATACAAATTACTGAAAAAGATCATCACGCTTATACAGAAATGCTAGTTCATTTTCCTATCATAGCAAATAAAAGTATTAGAAAAGTTTTAATAATAGGAGGAGGAGATGGTGCCATTGCATCAGAAATCTTAAAACACAGACAAATAGAAAAAATTGTACTTTGTGAAATTGATAAACGGGTAATAGATTTAAGTAAAAAATATTTAAGAAAGATAAATTTTAATTCGCTAACCAATCCCAAAATAAATATAGTAATTGATGATGCAGCAAATTACATTAATAGTGACTTAACTAAAGGCTATTTTGATTTAATAATTGTTGATAGGCCGGATCCTATAGGACCTGGAAATAAATTATTTAAAATTAATTTTTACAAAGATTTAAAAAACATTATTTCTAAAAAAGGCACCATTGTATTTCAAACTGGTGTTCCTTTTTTTCAAAAGAAAGAGCTTAAAGAAACATCAAAAAAACTAAATAATATTTTCAGATACAGTGGCACCTACCATACAGTCGTCCCAACCTATATAGGAGGACATATGACTTTATCATGGGCGTCAGATGCTAAAGATTTAAATAAAAAAATTAATATTAGAGAAACAAATATATATCTAAAAAAAATTATCACTAATTACTACACACCTGAAATCCATAATTCTTCTCTAGACCTACCTTTATGGATCAAAAAATTAAGTGAATTTAATTAGAATTTATAAAATATTCTTTTAATTTTGGCATGCCATTAAAATTAGAGCCATAAACAGATGTATACGCACCAGTAGAGTAAATTCTAACTTTATCTCCAGCTTTTAGTCTTAAAGGAAACTGATAGCTACTTTTCTCATATAATATATCTACTCCATCGCATGTAGGACCGGCAATAATTACAGGCCCTTTATTGCCTTGATTTCCTTTAACTTCCATTTTGTACCTGATAGCCTCTCCTTCTGTTTCTGCAAGTCCTCCAAAACGACCTATATCTAAATATACCCACCTATTTTTTTGATTCAGCTGTTTTTTGGAAACCAAAATCACCTCTGACTCTATGATGCCCGCATCAGCAACAATAAAACGTCCAGGCTCTAACATAATATTGGGTGTATTATTATCAAAAACATTTCTAAGAACCCTATTCAATTCTCTAGAAAAAATATCAAAATTATAACTGTCTTCTAGATAACTAATGGGTATACCTCCGCCTATATTAATAAAATCTATATTTATTTTATTTTTTTTGAGAAATAAATACACTTCTTTGCACATTGCTAATGCCTTTTCCCATTTTTTGATATTTGTTTGCTGCGAGCCAACATGGAATGATATACCGACAGGCAGTAAACCAATAGTATTTGCTAACAAAAGAAGCTCTTTGGCCATATCTTTTGAGCAACCAAATTTATTAGACAAAGGCCAGTGCGCACCCTGATTGGGAACCTGTAAACGACAAAAAACCCTTGAGCCAGGAGCATTATCTGAAATTTTATATAGCTCTTCAACAGCATCAAACACATATAAAGAAACTCCATTTTTATATGCCCAAGCTATATCATCAGATTTTTTTAAGGTATTACCATAGGATAATTTTGAAGGTTCTATTCCTAAGGAAAGACACAATTCTATTTCCTTCCTACTCGATACATCAAATTTTGATCCCATCCTATTTAGACTTTCAAGTATTTTCTTTGCTGGATTGGCTTTTACTGCATAAAAAATATCGCTACCTAAATAGGCCTTTTGTATTTTGCTAAAAGACTTTTCTACTACCTTCATGTCTATAACTAAGCAAGGATTTTCTATAGATGAACTTTCTAAAAATTTAATTATATTACTACTCAAAATTTCTTATTCCTTATTATACCTCTTTTAATTTTTGACACCTTTAATTTACTTGCTTTGGTATATTGCTTAATAATTTCAAGAGATTTCTCAGGATCTGTATCTCCACATAGAAATATATCAAATGCAGCAAAATCTCTTTCTGGCCAAGTATGAACACTTATGTGTGATTCAGCTAGAATAGCTATTCCAGTGATTCCCTGTCCATCACCAAAACGGTGAGTAAGTATATGTAATACTGAAGCACCTGCGGAAGTTGCAGCTTTTTTCAAAATTTTCTTAACTTCTAATTCATTTTCTAAATATATACCTCTACCCCATACATCTATTAAATAATGATATCCTGCAAACAATTTTCCATTTGATCTTACAAAATGATCCTTTTGATAGCTCGGGCTAAAAGAAGTCTTATCGTCAACACTCAAAAAATCTTTCAAAATTTTCACCATAAAATTAATTTTTCTAGATTAAGGAAAATACAGTTAAATTAAATAAATTCAAAGACTATTATTTTCTTAAATAATTTAAAAACTATGGTACCACTGGTCGGACTCGAACCGACACTGAGTTGCCTCAAATGGATTTTGAATCCATCGCGTCTACCAATTCCGCCACAGTGGCCTATAACAAATAAATATATAAATAATCTACTCATAAAAAAGTTTCAATTCAATTATCATTTTCATAATGTTTCATTAAAACTGGCACATCTCTATTCCATGTTTCCTTTGCTAATTTTGTAGAAGACAAAAATTCTGGGACTCCTAATTCTAAAACTTCTGCTGGACTAAGCCCCTTCTTTACAGCATCCCTTGCTATATAATGGATATGCTGAATCCATTTTTTTGTAAAATCTAATTTGTTTTTCTTCTTGATTATTGGACCATGGCCAGGAACTAATCCAGACCAATTAAAATTTGAAATTTCATCTAAATATCTCAACCAATTAAGAATATTTGCATGCGGTATCGTAGGCGCTCTTTCATTAAAAACTAAATCTCCACCAAACACAATATGGCTATTTTTATCAGTGACCGTTAGATCTCCACCTGAGTGACCATCTGTATACAAGTTAATATCAATTTTTCTGCTACCTAGATCGATGCTAAATGGAAATTTTTGTTTATTATTATTAAATTCATTAATAGATGTATTTTCAAACCAATCATCTCCTACTTTTTTTTTCATTTGCAAAAGTAGTTTATTTCCATATTTTAAATAATTTTTTAATTCTGAATTACTTATAATTACTTTAGTGTCTATCTCTAAAAACTTAGAAATACCAAAAGAATGATCCGGATGATGATGAGTAATAACTAGGTAGTTAATTTGAGAATTTGTAACCTTCTTAATATATTCTATCATTTCTGATGCATATTGATAACTTGGACCTGCATCTATTACCAATACACTTTCATCCCCTATAATAAATCCTGTATTAGATATAGCCCACCCATTAGCTTTATTAGGTGCTTCATTTTTTCCAAAATTTATAAAAATACCAGGAGATACTTCTACAAAAACCAAGTTATAATCAGATTTTGCTACTGAAAAAAATACAAAAGGTAAAAGTAAAACTAAAAAAAAAATCTCATTTACATTATACTACTGTTTTTAAAACTAAAAAATTCTAACCCGTGGCTATCTTTTGCTTTTGCTCTTATACTCTGCCCTTTCTCAGCAAGATCAATCAATATCACTGGATCAGTTGATAAAGCAGCATAAGTTTCCATCACAGCAATAGGTCCGTCTATATCATCTAAGAATATTGAATTTATAAAATATTCTGGGATTATTTCTCCTGCTGGAGATGAAACAAGTCCAGTATCCATTGGATGTATAATTTTAATTTTTAATCTACCTGCACCAGCTTCTCTATCATAGTTTTTCAGAATTAGTTTTCCAATTTCACCAGGATCACAAATCTCTGTTGTAACATCACAAGAAGGAGAGGAACACCCTCCAGGACTTGACACAAATACCATTTTAGAACCTATATGCCATAAACCATCTTTATCTTTTACTGCTGCTCGAACCGGGCTATCATCTTCCAGTCTAACATTCATACCGATAGATTCAATCGCTCTATAAGGTATTAATTTTATAACTTGTTGAATAGGATTATTCTCTATCAACAAAATAAATTCTTTAAAATTATGCAAATGATCAGGCAATTTAACTATTAACGGCACTTCATGAGGTTCTTCAACATGATCTTGCATAATAACTCTAATTTCACTTTCAAAATTAACCTTTGCCAGCTCACCCAAAAATAATCTGCTTAGTTCTGGCCATATCTCAGACTTCTCTGGATCCAATAAATTTATTGCCTGTTTTAAACTTTCAGAATTTGGAGTATCACGTTTTTGTGTGGGACTAGAGGCTAATTCCTCTGAAAGAATTGCTGATGCTTTAAAATCTGAAAAAGGACCCGCATTTGCCAAATTAATAAAAAATAGCATAAATGATATCAAGCAAAGGAAACCTCTGATAAAATACATAAGAATAATCCCTTAATCTAAATAGTGATTCACAATTTACTATCATAATTTTGATTTAATTACTAATTTATTGCTAAAAAGTTTGAATAAAATGCTCAGAAAGTTATATGATAAAATCCTGAATAAGTCCGCTAAACCCGGAGCTGAGTATTGTTTAGGCTTAGTATCTTTTTGTGAAAGTTCTTTTTTCCCAATTCCCCCTGATATATTGCTTCTACCGATGGTGTTAGCAAGACCTGATAAATGGTTTAGAATAGCCCTGATTACAACTATTTTTTCTATTTTAGGAGGTTTATTTGGCTACATGATAGGTGTTTTTTTGTGGGATTTATTAGGAGAACCCATAATTAATTTTTATAATTTACAGGAAAAATTTGGTATATTTAAAGATAATTATAATGAAAATGGAGCAATTATTGTTTTTATTGGTGGAGTTTCACCTATTCCTTACAAACTAATTACTATAGCTTCTGGAGGATTACAATTAAATATCTATATATTTGTATTGGCTTCTCTATTCTCTAGAGGATGTAGATTCTTTATTTTAGCAGCCCTATTAAGAATTTTTGGCGAGCTTACAAAAAAATTTATTGAAAATAATTTTACTTTAATTACATATATTATAGGAATAATTTCGCTACTAGGGGTAATAATTGCAATCTATTTTTAAAATGAAAAAATTATTTCAAAATATAGTGACTTCCCCGTCACTATTATCTCTTATTCTTTCATTATCTGCATTAATATTTGCTATGTTTTTACAGTACAAGTTTAATTTAATTCCATGTTATTTATGCGAACTACAACGCTATGGATACGTTGTAGCCTTACTTTTAGCAATCTTAGGAATGAAATATAAGGATAATAATATTTTTCCTACTTTGATTTCTATTGCTTTTCTAGCTGTTTTTATAATAGCTTTTTGGCATAAAGGAATAGAGGCTTATTGGTGGAGCCCTACATCAGAATGTACTGAGATGAGTTATAATATCGGAACATTACAAGAAGAATTAGAAAAGGCAAATACAGAAAAGCCAACGGCGTCGTGTGACCAGCTTTCTCCAACATTATTAAATATTACTCTTGTTGAGTGGAGTTTAATGTATGCTTTCGTAAGTTTTGTATCAGTAACTTTTCTCTTACTTAAAAGGATTATTGGAAAGAAAAATGAATTTTAAAAACTTTAATTCTAAAAATGATAAAGAAATAGAGCAAATGATAAGAGTTAACCAAGCTGGTGAATTTGGCGCCAAAAGAATTTATGATGGTCAGTTGGCTGTATTAAAAAACAATAAAAAATATAGAATCATAAAAAAAATGGCAGATCAAGAAGAACAACATTTAAAAACTTTTAACAAAATTATGATTGAAAAAGGTATAAGACCCACTGTGCTTTCCCCTTTATGGGACATCGGTGGTTTTGTACTAGGAGCTACTACTGCTTCGATTAGCACAGAAGCAGCAATGGCATGCACTGTTGCTGTAGAAGAAGTTATAGATAAACATTACGAAGATCAAAAAACCCTTCTTCATAAAAGTAGAAAAGATAAAAAATTACTAAAAACTATCGAAAAATTCAGACTAGAAGAACTGGAGCATAGGGATATTGCACTAAAAAATAATGCAGAACAAACTAGAAATTATAAAACTTTAACTAAAGCCATAAAAACCATTACTAGTATTGCCATATTTTTATCTAAAAAAATATAGGCTAAACACTAAAAGACTCTCCGCAACCACACCTAGCCGATTCATTTGGATTTTTAAAAGAAAAACTTGATTGCATCTCCTCTTGTTCCCAATCGACTACACTACCAATTAAAAATAAAGTAGCCGAGGCCTCGATGTAGATAACTATATTTTCCTCTATAATTTTTTCATCATTCTCATTTTCTTCTAAAGCGTAAGTAACTTCATAAGCCATACCCGAGCATCCCCCCGATTTTACTCCAAAGCGAACACCTAAAGTTCCTTCGGGGGCATCTTCTAAAATTTTTCTTATTCTATTCAGAGCATTATCAGTGAAAGTTAAAATTGCTGGTTTAACTCGTTCTAAACTACTCATAAATTTTACTCCTTACATTAATCCTAATTCAAGTTTAGCTGCTTCACTCATCATTTCTTGGTTCCAACTAGGCTCCCAAACGATCTCTACTTTCACATCTTTTACAAGCTTACATTTAGAAGCCGCATCAGCTACTCTTTCCGGAATTGCTTCAGCTTCAGGGCAATTAGGAGTAGTCAAAGTCATAGTTATTTTTACATTTTTTTCTACATCTATATCTATATCATAAACTAACCCCAGTGACCATATACTTACGGGAATTTCTGGGTCATATACGGTTTCTAATGCAGAAATAATATCCTCTTTAATTTTTTTTTCAACTTCTTTTAAAGAAGTATCTTTTTCAAAGTTATTTGAGGTTTCTCTTTTTTTGATTACTTTTTCAAGATCCATAATATTTATCCAGTTTCTCAAGTTTTATTTTAAAATAAATTTTTAACTTTTGTTATACATTCAGCTAATTTTATAAAATCATCTTCATTATTATACACTCCTATAGAAGCTCTCAATGTAGAAGAAATATTAAAATAATTCATCGTAGGTTGTGCGCAGTGATGCCCCGTCCTCAAAGCAATATTATAATTATCTAGCATAGTTCCCATATCGTGCGGATGGACATCCTTATATAAAAATGAGATCACTCCTGCTCTATTCTCGACTTCACCAATAATTTTAATACCATCTATATCTTTTAAGATTCGCAAACCTTTGTCTATAATTTTTTTAGAATGAACATTAATATTTTCAATGCCTATCCCTTCCATCCATGATAAAGCTTTTCCCAAAACTATAGCCCCAATTATATTAGGTGTTCCCGCTTCAAATTTATTAGGAAGAGGAGCATAAGTAGTCTCTTCAAAAGTAACTTTATCTATCATATCTCCTCCACTTTGATAAGGAGGGGCCTCCTCTAGCAATTCTTTTCTTCCATAGAGAATTCCTATTCCACTAGGTCCATATGTTTTATGGCCTGAAAATACATAAAAATCACAATTTATATCATTTACATCAACTCTCATGTGCGGAACAGCTTGGCATCCATCTATTAAGGAAATAATTCCTCCGGATCTAGCTGCTTCACATATTTCTTTTACAGGCAAAATACTTCCTATCGCATTTGAAACATGAGTCAAACATATAAATTTAGTTTTTGAAGTCACAAGCTTCATAACTGATTCTGCTAGAATATTTCCTTCTGTATCAGGTTCGACTACTTTTATTTTAGCTCCACTCCTTTTTGCTGCAATTTGCCATGGAACAATATTTGAATGATGCTCTAATCTAGAAAGAATTATTTCATCATCTTTTGAAAGGTGTACTCTGCCGACAGTATCTGCTACTAAATTAATTCCTTCAGTTGCTCCTCTTACAAAAATAATTTCTCCCTGGCTCTTTACATTTAAAAATTTCTTGGCTATTTCTCTAGACTCTTCATACTTATCAGTAAGAATTCGGCTTAATTTATATACTCCTCTGTTAATATTAGAATAATGATTTGAGTATAAATCTTTGATACTGTCTATAACACAAAGCGGTTTTTGTGCACTAGCTGCACTGTCCAAATAAACCAATCCCGTATCTTTAAAAATAGGAAACTGATTTTTTATAAAGACTTTATCCATTGCAATGTTTTGTTTCATTCGATTTAACTCTTTTTAAATTATGAAGTTATCAAATCCAAAAAATTCCTCCGAAATTTTTGATAAGGAAATTGGAAGGTTTTCAATTACTACCTTTGAAAAAGCATTAATTAATAATTTTTTAGCTTCTGGTTGACTAATACCTCGAGAGCAAAGATAAAACATCTGTTCAGGATCAAAATTTCCTACGGTCACTCCGTGAGAACATTTTACATCATCTGCAAGTATTTCTAGCTCAGGCTTTGCATTTGCGCGCGCATTTTCACTTAGTAGTAAGCTTTTACTAGACATATCCGCATTTGTGCCATCTGCTCCCGCTTCTACTCTTATTTTTCCTAGAAAAGAAGCTCGTGATTCATCATTAAGTATAGTTCTAAAAGTTTGATTACTTGAACTATTTATATTTCCATGCATAACACGAGTCAAAGATTCGGAAGTAGATTTATTATGCCCAATAGTTAAACCATCAATTTGTGCCTGAGAATTTTCTCCTATCAAATTCACTCTGCATTCAATACGCGATTGTCCACAGGATAGAATTAATGAAGGACAATATAACTTCGCATCATTTTTTAATGAAGCATGAATATTATTAATATGAATATCAGAAGTATTACCATCAACTAATCTTAAATATGTTAATGAAGACTGACTAGATAATTGGATATCAGTAACATGATTGCTTAAATGTAAATGGGTATTTTTACATGTGGGAAAAATTCTTTCTATTACCTCACACTTAGAATTTTCAGATAAAAATATTACAGACCTAACTGGACTCATTGAAATAGTTTTTGCATCTCCAATGTGAACTATTTCTATATGACCAGGCACCACAGTATTTTTATCTATTAGAATTACTACACCATCCTGATAAAATGCGGCATTCAATGCAACCATTCCTTGGGGCCTACTATCCACAACATTAGAAAGACGTCTTTCAGAATAAAATGATGCATCTGGAATTTTTCCTTCAAGTAAATCTGGGGAATTATCCATAAAATATTTCAAAGAATTGATTTGTAAACCTTCTATTGGTTTATCTATATCTAATTTAACCATCTTTCCGTTAAAAAATATCATTCTGATCGAACAATTGATGTCTTTAGAATTAAGTTTATTTATACTTTGTTGATCTACTGGATTCGAAGAGGCTGAAAAAAAATTGTCTCTTAGGTCTCTGTAGGGAAATACGTTCCACTCCTCTACATTTTGATTAGGAATCCCATCTTTACAAAATTGTTCAAAAGCTTTCTCTCTTAATTTCTTGGCCCAAGTAATATCCTGCCCTATAAAATTATTCCGTAAATCCGAAAAAGAACTTGAATACATGTCCATTATTTTAGCTGAATTTATCATGTTTATGCTGCTTCTATTATCCCTTGATATCCTTTTTCTTCTAATAATGAAGCCAGCGTTTTATCACCGGTTTTCACTATTTTTCCATCAGCTAAAATATGAACGGTATCAGGATCTAAATGGTTCAACAGTCTCTGATAATGAGTAATAACTAGACTTCCTCGATCTTTTGATTGAAAATTTTTAATTCCTTCTGCAACAACTTTAAGTGCATCTACATCAAGACCTGAATCTGTTTCATCTAGAATGGCTAAAATAGGATCAAGCATAGACATTTGAAACACTTCAGCCTTCTTTTTTTCTCCTCCAGAGAAGCCTACATTTACTGGTCGTTTAAAAAAATCTTCACTCATATGAAGTTCTTTTGCTTTGATTTTAGCTAATTTTAAAAATTCAATAGCATCAAGTTCTTTTTCACCTCTTAATCTTTTTTGTGCATTTAGAGCTATTTTCACAAAAGTTGACATAGCAACCCCCGGAATTTCAACAGGATACTGAAATGCCAAAAAAAGACCTTTCGATGCTCTTTCTTCTATAGACATCTTAAACAAATCTTTTCCCAAATATCTGATTGAGCCTTTTATAGATTTATAGTTATCTTTACCAGCTAAAATAGATGCCAGCGTTGATTTCCCTGCCCCGTTAGGACCCATAAGTGCTGCGATTTCACCTCTATTAAGAGTTAAAGATAAACCATCTAAAATTTTTCTTTCTTCTATTTCTACTTCTAAGTCCTCTATTTCTAGTAAAACTTCCAATTTATTATTCCTTACATTTCTTTGTGAAAATATATTTCTAGCCCACAGAACCTTCTAGGCTAATCTCAAGAAGTTTCTGGGCCTCTACCGCAAATTCCATAGGCAATTCTTTTAAGACTTCTCTACAAAATCCATTGACTATAATAGCTACTGCTTCCTCTGAATCTAGTCCCCTTTGCTGACAATAGAATAATTGTTCATCACTTATTTTTGAGGTGGTAGCTTCATGAGCAACTTCTGCACTTGAATTTCTAGAATCTATATACGGAACCGTATGTCCTCCACATTTATCTCCAATTAAAAGCGAATCACACTGAGAAAAATTTTGTGCATTATCTGCTTTAGCCTGCATTCTAACCAATCCTCTGTAAGTTTGCTGTCCATAACCTGCCGAAATACCTTTAGAAATAATTGTAGATTTAGTATTTTTTCCCATATGAATCATCTTAGTTCCTGTGTCTGCTTGCTGTTTATTATTTGAAACTGCGACAGAGTAAAATTCACCTACTGAATTATCGCCTTGTAAAATAACTGAAGGATACTTCCAGGTAATAGCCGATCCTGTTTCTACTTGAGTCCAGGATATTTTAGAATTTTTTCCTCTACATGCTCCTCTCTTAGTGACAAAATTATAAATTCCTCCTTTGCCTTTCTCATCTCCTGGATACCAATTTTGAACTGTGGCATATTTTATTACTGCATCTTCTAAAGCAATTAATTCAACTACTGCAGCATGAAGTTGATTTTCATCTCGCATTGGTGCAGTACAACCCTCTAAGTAAGACACATGAGACCCTTTATCTGCAATAATAAGAGTTCGTTCAAATTGACCAGTATCAGCAGCGTTAATACGAAAATATGTACTCAAATCCATTGGACACTTAACTCCTTCAGGAATATATACAAATGATCCATCTGAAAAAACTGCTGAATTCAATGCTGCATAAAAGTTATCATTTTTAGGTACGACAGAGCCTATGTATTTTTTGACTAAATCAGGGTGTTCTTTAACAGCTTCAGATATTGGGCAAAAAATTATTCCAAGTTCAAAAAGCTTACTTTTAAAGGTAGTAGCCACTGAAACAGAATCAAAAACTGCATCCACTGCTACCTTCCCTGATCCCGCTATTCCTGCCAAAAACTCTTGTTCTTTAAGTGGTATACCAAGCTTTTCGTAAGTCCTTAAAATTGCAGGATCTATTTCATCAAGGCTACCCGGTTTGTCAGATTCTTTCTTAGGAGCAGCATAGTAGTAAGCATCCTCAAAATTAATAGGCGGATGATGTATATTGGCCCATTTAGGATTTTTTGAACTCATTTTAAGCCACTTCTCATATGAGTCCAGACGCCAATCTAAAAGCCAAGTAGGCTCTTCATTCTTACTAGAAATAAATCTAACTATGTCTTTATTTAAACCCTTAGGTGCTAGCTCCATTTCAATATCAGTTACAAAGCCATATTTGTATTCTTTAGTAGCCTTTTCCACCGCATCAATAGTTTTAATATCTACCGTCATATTTCAACCTTTTATAAATTACTAGATTTGTTATTGTTAGAATTATTGGAAATACTAAAAGAAATTTCTGGATTTGCCATTTCAGCTATATTTACTGAGTCAAGCGCATCACACACAGCATTATTAATAATTTGCCAATTTCTTTGTGTAGGACATAAATTCAATAAGCTGCAATTTACATCGCTATTTTCTGCGCAGTTAGTAAGGGCTATTTTCCCATCTATAACATCTATAATATTTCTAACAGTAATTTTTTCCGCTGATAAAGCTAACTTATACCCTCCATTGGCTCCTCTATGCGATTCCGTTATATTACTTCGTGTTAATTTAGAAAGAATTTTATTAACTGTTGTAATAGGTAAAGTAGAATAGTCAGATAATTCTTGAGCACGATATACTCTCTTAGAATCGGCCGCCATTCTGCTAGCCAGCAATATACCATAATCCGCCATACGCGAAAGTTTAATCATGGGTAACTCCCTCATTAATACAAATTTTCTTCTCAGTTGGAATATTTATATGATTCTAGACTAGTTTAGTCAAGTATATTTCTATCTGGGAAGATCTGAGCTACCCGTTAACCATTTATCTATTGCACGAGCTGCTTGCCTTCCTTCTCTTATAGCCCAAACCACAAGCGATTGCCCTCTTCTCATATCTCCTGCAGTAAAGACTCCTTTTAATGAACTATGATAGCTTTCATCATTAGCCAGTACATTTCCACTACCATCAAATTTAAGTCCTCTTTTTTTCATATACTGTTCTTTAATAGGACCCAAAAATCCCATAGCGAGCAAAATTAGATCAGCTTCAATTTTAAAATCTGTACCTTTTAAAAATTTAAAATCTTCATTTACTCTTATACAATTCAATCCCTTTACTATCCCATTCTCTCCATAAAAGCTTTTACTAGAAACAGAAAAATCTCTATCAGCTCCTTCTGCTTGTGAACTGGAAGTCCTAAACTTTAAAGGCCAATTTGGCCATGTTACAGACTTATTTTCTTCGATTGGTGGCTTTGGCATAATTTCTAACTGAACAACACTTTTTGCACCCTGACGGAATGAAGTTCCAATACAGTCTGATCCTGTGTCACCACCTCCTATAACAACCACTTTTTTACCTTTAGCAGACAACCCTTCTGGATTTTTTATTTTTTCTCCAGAAACTCTTCTATTTTGATCAGGCAAAAAATCCATAGCAAAGACTACGCCCTTAAAATCTCTTCCGGGGATTAATAAATCCCTTGGTGCTTCTGCACCCGAGCTAAGTAATACTGCATCATATTTTTTCCTAATCTTCACAAAATCTATATCCAACCCAATATGTATGTTATTTTTAATTATAGTGCCTTCTTCTTGCATCTGTTTTATTCTTCTGTCTATGATATTTTTTTCCATTTTAAAATCAGGAATTCCATACCTTAAAAGACCTCCAAGTTTTTGATTTTTTTCGTATATAGTAACTTTATATCCGACCCTTGTAAGTTGTTGTGCTGCTGACAGACCTGCTGGACCTGATCCTATAATTGCTACAGACTTTCCTGTTAATTTCTTAGGTTTTTGTGAAACTATCCATTTTTGTTCCCATGCATAATCAACTATAGCCGATTCAATGGCTTTAATTGTAACGGGGTTATCTTCAATATTTAAGGTACAAGCGGCCTCACATGGAGCAGGGCAAATTCGACCAGTAAATTCGGGAAAATTATTTGTGGAATGAAGAACTTTTATAGCCTCTTTCCATTCATCTCTATATACCATATCATTCCAGTCTGGAATAATATTATTAATAGGACATCCCGTATGACAGTAGGGAATTCCACAGTCCATACACCTTGCCCCCTGTGAAGAGATATCTTTTTTTGTAAATTTTTTATTAAATTCTTTATAGTGCTTTATTCGTTTATTTACAGACTCATAATCACTTTCTATTCTATCTATCTCTAAAAAACCTGTTACTTTTCCCATGCGTTCACCTTAATGTGTAAATTATGCTACTTATAATTTAATAAAACTATTTTTTTTCTTTCTCTAACAATACTCTTTTAAAATCTAAAGGTGTAATTTTTACAAAGTTTCTGGATAATTTATCCCAGTTTTCCAATATATTTTTTGCCTTAGAACTATCCGTATAAAAAACATGTTTCTTTAATAAAAACTTAAGTCTAATTTCATCATCATCCAACATATTTTGTATTATTTTTGATACATTTTTTGGAATATTCTTATCATTTATTCCTTCCGGCACAATTTTCCTTGTTTCTACCATCTCTGAATTTAAATATAACTTTAGATCTCCTTGAGGATTATATACGTAGGCAATACCTCCGCTCATACCTGCTGCAAAATTACGACCAATTTGTCCTAAACATAATACAATACCACCAGTCATGTATTCACATCCATGATCTCCAACTCCTTCTATTACAGATATGACTCCAGAATTTCTAACACAAAAACGCTCACCCGCTATTCCTCTAAAGTAACACTCACCGCCTATAGCTCCATATAGAACTGTATTACCTACTATCATTGATTTTTCTGGATTTACAGACAAATTTTCAGGAGGTTTTATTATAATTTTTCCTCCCGAGATTCCCTTTCCAACATAATCATTTGCATCTCCTGTTAAGCTAAAAGTAACTCCTTTAGACAAGAAAGCACCAAATGACTGACCTGCCGTACCACTAAACTTAACTAATATTGAATCATCTTTTAGGCCTTTATGCCCTCTCTTTTTTGCAATAAAACCAGAAAGCATTGCGCCTGTAGTTCTATCAGTATTTTTTATATTTAATTTTACAGATTTTTTAGACTTTTCTTTAATTACTTGTTTTGCAATTACTATCAAATCTTTGTCTATAATGTCATCTATGTGATGGTTTTGTTGTTCGCAATTATAAAAAGCGATCTTGCTATCCACGGTGGGTCTATAAAATAACTTTGAAAAATCTAGACCTTTTGCTTTCCATTGGTTTATGGCTTTTTTAGTATTTAATTTATCTGTTCTACCAATTAAATCATTAAATTTTTTAAAACCCAAAGAAGTCATAATATTTCTAACTTCTTCCGCAACAAGAAAAAAATAGTTTATTACATGTTCTGGTTTACCAGTAAATTTTTTCCTTAATTCCGGATTTTGAGTCGCAATTCCTACTGGACATGTATTTAGATGACATTTTCTCATCATAATACACCCCGATGCAATAAGAGGTGCTGTAGAAAAACCAAATTCATCTGCTCCTAGTAAACCACCTATTACTACATCACGACCCGTTCTTAACCCTCCATCAACCTGAACTGCAATTCTTCCTCTTAGCCCATTTAACACCAGTGTTTGCTGAGTTTCCGCCAATCCTATTTCCCAAGGAGATCCTGCATGTTTTATAGAAGTCAATGGGCTGGCCCCGGTACCTCCCTCAAAACCCGATATAGTAACATGATCTGCCCTAGCTTTTGAAACTCCAGCCGCTACTGTCCCTACACCAATCTCTGAAACTAGTTTTACACTTATACGAGCTTCAGAATTTACATTTTTTAAATCAAATATTAATTGTGCTAAATCTTCTATAGAATATATATCATGATGTGGGGGGGGAGAAATTAAGCCTACTCCCGGAGTAGAATATCTAACTTTAGCAATTATAGGATCAACTTTATGACCAGGTAATTGACCTCCTTCTCCAGGTTTAGCTCCTTGAGCTATTTTTATTTGGATATCATCCGCATTGACTAAATATTCTGTAGTGACACCAAACCTTCCTGAAGCTACCTGTTTGATTGCTGAGCGCATGGAACTTCCATCTGGCAAAACCTTATATCTGTCTGCTTCTTCTCCTCCTTCACCCGTATTAGACTTTCCTCCGATTTTATTCATAGCTATTGCTAAATTGGTATGAGCTTCTCTAGATATGGAACCAAAAGACATTGCACCTGTAGCAAAACGTTTTACTATTTCTTCTGCCGGTTCCACATCTTCTATAGATATTTTATTCTTTTGTTCTACAAATTCAAATAAACCTCTTGGATTCATTATCTGTTGAGATTGTTGATTAATTTTTTTAGCAAATGATATATATTTTTCTGGAAGATTACCTCTTACAGCATGTTGTAAATCAGATACTGTTTCAGGGTTCCAAACATGGTCTTCTCCTCTTAAGCGAAAAGCATACTCTCCACCTACAGCAAGCATATTATTCAATACAAAATTATTGCCATAAGCTTTCTCATGCCTTTCAATAGTTTCTCTAATTATTTCTTCTATACCTATTCCTTCAATTTTAGTGGCTGTACCTGAAAAATATTCATCCACTATCTTACTTGATAGCCCCACTGCATCAAATATTTGAGCACCATTATATGATTGATAAGTAGAAATTCCCATTTTGGACATAACCTTAAGTATTCCCTTTCCTATAGCTGAAATATATTTGTTTATTGCTTCCTTATAGTCAATTTGGATAGGCAAATCAGCAATCAATCCTCTTATGGTCTCAAATGCTAAATAAGGATTTATTGCATCAGCTCCATATCCTGCCAAGACACAGAAATGATGAACCTCTCTTGCTTCTCCTGTTTCTATTGCTATTCCTACTTTTGTTCTTAAACCAATCCTAACTAGGTGTTGATGCACTAAACTCATTGATAAAAGCGAAGGAATGGCAATTTTTTCTTCAGAAATATTTCTGTCAGAAATTACTATTATATTAGCCCCATTTTTTATTGCTTGTTCGGAAGAAGATTTAAGATTTTCAAGAGTTTTTATCATTCCTTTCTGCCCAAGCATTGAAGAAAAAGTAGCATCTAGTACTATCGCCTTATGTTCACTTTTTTTGAATGTTTCAATATTTTTTATAGCTTCCATTTCAATATTTTTAAGAATTGGCTGCTCCAATGTTAGTCTTTTTTTATAAATAGGTTTTAACGATAATAAATTTTCCCTGGGTCCTAAAATACTTTTTAAACTCATTACCAGACTCTCTCTTATAGGGTCGATTGCCGGATTAGTAACCTGTGCAAAATTCTGTTTGAAATATGTATACAATAGTTTTTGATTTGATGATAAAACTGATATAGGAGTATCTGTTCCCATTGAACCTACTGGTTCCTGACTATCTTCTACCATAGGAAGCATTAGCAGCTTCAGATCCTCTTGTGTGTATCCAAAAGCTTGTTGTAAGTTTAATTTATCGAAGCTCTTGCTTCTTTTATTGTTCTTTAGTTTTTTTACCAAATCTAATAAATTAATACTGTTATTTTTTACTATTTTTTTATACGGCAGCTTTATAGAAAGATCATCTTTTATTTCATCATCAGTTATAATCTTACCCTTTTCCAAATCAATTAGTAGCATGCGACCTGGCTGCAATCTCCATTTTTCTTTTATCTTATTTTCAGGATATGGCAGAACACCAGTCTCCGAGGATAAAATAATTTTACCATCGTTCGTAGTAAAATACCTTGCTGGTCTAAGTCCATTTCTATCTAAAGTTGCTCCAATTTGTCTTCCATCAGTAAATGCTATAGCTGCAGGTCCATCCCAGGGCTCCATTAAACCCGAATAATACTCATAAAATGCTTTTCTATTTTTATCCATTAAAATATCATTATTTTGCCAAGCTTCTGGAATTAATAACATCATCGCGTGAGCCAGAGAGTATCCTCCTGCCGTCAGTAGCTCTAGAGCATTGTCAAAACTTGCAGAATCAGATTGCCCTTCTCTTATAACAGGCCAAATAGTTTTTAAATCATCTCCAAATAGTTCTGAGGACATCATCTCTTTTCTAGCTTCCATCCAATTAATATTTCCACGTAAAGTATTTATCTCTCCGTTGTGACATATCATCCTAAACGGTTGTGCTAAATCCCAGGAGGGAAAAGTATTAGTAGAGAATCTTTGATGAATTAAAGCGAAAGAAGTTTCTACTCTATCTTCCTGCAAATCTTCATAAAATCCTCCCAGTGTGTGGGGTAGTAACATCCCCTTATAATTAACAATTCTGGATGAGAAAGAGCTTATATATACAGAATGAGAGACCTTAATTAATTTTATACTCCTGCGATATTCATTGGATAACTGTTTTCTGATAACAAAAAGTTTTCTTTCAAATTCGTTTTGATCTCTACAATTCTTACCTGAAGCCACAAAACATTGCTTAATTATTGGAGCAGTTTGTCTTACAGACAAAGAAATTGCAGAGTCTCTTATAGGAACTTTTCTCCATCCTAAAAATTTTTGACCGTTCTTTATCACTAATTTTTTAAATAATGACTCACAATATGGTAACAAATCTTCATCATTAGGAAAAAAAATCTGCGCTACTGCATAACTACCATATTCAGGCAAAATTATACCTTCTTTTTTGCACTCTTCTTTGTAAAAACGATGTGGAATTTGAAGTACTATTCCAGAACCATCCCCCATACTAGAGTCTGCTCCCACTGCACCTCTATGCGTTAAATTATCTAAAATTCTTAATCCATCAGAAACTATTTGATGTGTTTTTGTTCCATTAATATTAGCAATGAATCCTATTCCACATGAATCATGCTCATTAACAGGATCATAAAGTCCCTGGGAAGGAGGTCTTTCTGAAAAACCAATTTTTTTTTCAACAGTTATAACAAATTCTCTTATACTTTTATATTACAATTATATTTTTGAAAAACATACGGGAGGATGAGATTACCTATGTTTTTTTATACACGCAAATATTTAAACAGATATATTAGTAAAAGCTAATTTTACTATAAATAACTAAATCTCCATTCCTTACTTCAATTATTTATAAATTTAAATTATTCTCATCATAAAAAT
>PTKJ01000080.1 GCA_002937675.1 Alphaproteobacteria bacterium MarineAlpha9_Bin1
ACAGTATTACAAATGGTAAAAAATTTATTAATTATTACTAAAGTGGATGTCGGAATAGCAGTATCAGGGATTGCTGGTCCATCCGGTGGATCTAAAAATAAACCAGTAGGATTAGTACATCATGCTATTTCTATAAAAGGAAAAACTTTTCATCAAAAAATTATTTTTGACGGTAATAGATCTGATATAAGGATAAAGGCGGCTAGAAAGTGTTTCGAATTGATACTTGAAAATATTTAAATTATAAAAGTTTATGTTCTCCATAAAGTTGTTTGGCTCTTTTTTCAAATGCATCTATCATTTTTTTTGATGAATGTTCAAATACCTTCCCCATCAACTTTTGCAAAACTATAGATTTAAATTTAAATTCAATATTCAATTCAATATTGCAAATATAACG
Organism: Alphaproteobacteria bacterium MarineAlpha9_Bin1; assembly: GCA_002937675.1. Classification (GTDB taxonomy): domain Bacteria; phylum Pseudomonadota; class Alphaproteobacteria; order TMED109; family TMED109; genus MarineAlpha9-Bin2. Next base: position 401 of record PTKJ01000080.1, read on the forward strand.
ATCTGATTCGTTAAAAAGCCATTCATTTTTTAAAACTTCAAATGGTCCTGATACAGCCTTTGAAATAATCTTTTTTGGATAAACTGTGGTTATTTCACTAGAAAAAGATTGATTAAACAAGTTAAAGCCTATTTCTAAATCGGCCCTGAATTTTTCTTTATTATCTCCATATTCTTTAGCAGAAACACACCAGGGTAAAAAATCTGGATAGCTTTCTATATCTATAACTAAATCAAATATTTGAGAACTAGTATAGGAGAGAGAACGTTTTACAGAAAATTTAGTCATTACATCGTTAATTTATAATACATTTTTTTCTTAATTCTTCAAAATCCCTATCTGCATGATATGACGATCTAGTAAGAGGAGAAGAAGAAACCATGAGAAAACCTTTTTGATAAGCCAATAATTCTAGATATTTGAAATCATCAGGAGGAACAAACCTCTCAACGGGCAAATGGTATTTAGTAGGTTGTAAATATTGTCCAATAGTAACAAAATCAACATTAGATTTTCTTAGATCATCTAATACTACCTCTACTTCTTCAATTGTTTCACCTAAACCCACCATAATCCCTGATTTAGTATATATATCAGAATTTATTTTTTTTATCTCTTTTAATAAATTAAGACTAATGTAGTAATTGGCCGCTCTCCTAACAGTTTTATATAAGCGAGGAACTGTTTCTAAATTATGGTTAAAAACATCAGGTTTTGCAGAAACAATTGTCTCTATTGCTCCTGATTTCCTTTGAAAATCTGGAGTTAGAACTTCTACAGTGGTAGAAGGACAAGACTTTTTTATCGATAATATACTATTTTTAAACTGCAACGCTCCTCCATCTTTAAGATCATCTCTATCGACAGAAGTAATAACTACATGTTTCAAATTTAGTTTTTTAATCACTTCTGCAAGCCTAAAAGGTTCATTATTATCAACTTTTCTAGGTCGACCTGATTTAATATTACAAAAACCACATTTTCTAGTACAAATATCGCCTAATATCATTACAGTGGCATGTCCCCTACTCCAGCATTCACCTATATTGGGACAAGCGGCTTCTTGACAAACAGTATTTAGATTGAAATGGTCGATGAGATTTTTCGTTTTTTGATATTCTTCTGAAATAGGGGCTTTTACTCTTATCCAACTAGGTTTCTTCATATTAATTGAAGAGCTTATATTTCTTAAGTGAGAAGTAGACACATATTCTGATTGTGTATCTTTATATTTAACTGCTTTATCTTTCATATATGTAAACCTCTATCAAAAGCATTTAAAACCGATTCATATATAGATTCAGAAACAGTAGGATGAGGAAAAATGACATTAAATAAATCATCCTCTGTTGCTTCCAATTGCATTGCTATACTATAATTAGAAATTAATTCAGTAACTTCCGTTCCTATCATATGTGCACCAAGCAATTCACCATTATCTTTATTAAAAATGGTCTTTACAATTCCGTCGGATGAACCCATGGCTATAGATTTTCCATTTCCAACTAAGGGAAATTTTCCAACTTTAGTTTTATATCCCTTCTCTAAAGCTCCATTTTCGGTTAATCCGATGCTAGCAATCTGTGGACGAGAGTATATGCAAGACGGAACTATGATTCTATGGTTAGTAGTTGAATTAGGATCAAAAATTCTTTCTACACATCGAATACCCTCGTGACTCGCCTTATGAGCTAGCCAAGGGGGGCCTGTAACATCGCCTATAGCGTAAATACCTTGCTCAGAAGTAGCCCCACAACTATCAGTAATAATTCTTCCTTTATCCAATTCAAGATTTATGTTTTCTAGCCCTATATCTTCGACATTAGCCTCTATACCTACTGCCATTATAACCTTATTAAAAGTATGTTTTTTCTTTATGCTTTCTGAATTTTTAAGTAAACAGCTCACACCATTACCATTAGACTTAAAATCTTGAGCTTTAGTACTTACAAAAACTTTTATTCCTGATTTTTCAAAATAAGTTTTAGCTAAATCTGATATTTCTAAATCTTCAGATGGAAGTATATTTTTTTGCATTTCTATTAAGGTTACATCTGAACCAAAATCATTATAGAAACTTGCAAACTCTACTCCTATAGCTCCTGCTCCTATAATAAGAAGTTTTTCAGGTTTTTTATCGGAAATCATTGCCTCTTTATATGACCAAAAATGCTCATTATATTTTATTCCTGGTATAGTTCTTGCACGTGCACCTGTTGCGATAATAATATTAGGAGATTCATGAAGAACGTTCTTTTTGCTATTATTAACTATAACTCTTCCTTGTCCAGCTATACTGCCCATTCCATAAATAATATCTATCTTATTTTTTTTTAATAAATGCCCCACACCAGTTGATAATTTAGATGCAACTTTCCTAGTTCTAGAGACAATTTTTGACCAGTTATATTTAGGTTTGATAACATTTATACCGAAATCATCAAGTTTTGATAGAGTATAGTTTAATTCTGAAGCCTTTAATAAAGCTTTTGTGGGAATACAACCCCAATTCAAACATATACCTCCCAGTGTTTCTTTTTCAATTATAGCTGCCTTCAAACCCAATTGAGCAGCTCTAATTGCTGCTACATATCCGCCAGGACCACTGCCTAAAACTATTAAATCATAATTACTCATAATTTTTCCTATAACAGCATTTTAGCGGGATTTTCTACAAAAGACTTGAAAGATTGTAGAAGCTTTGCACCAACTACGCCATCTATAACTCTATGATCACCAGACAATTGGCATTTCATAACATAAGTATTGAGTATTTTATCTGTTACTAATGGAATTTTTTTTATCGCTCCTGTAGTAATTATGCCTGATTGAGGAGGATTTATAATAGCCGAAAAACTATCAATTCCATACATACCTAGATTACTTAAAGTAAAGTTGCCGCCCTCGTATTCTTCAGGAGATAATTTATTACTTTTAGCACGAATAATATAATCTTTCATTAAGGAGGATATTTCTTGAAGACCTAAATTTTCAGCATTTCTTATAATGGGGGTGTATAATCCTTCTTCTACAGCAACGGCCACTCCTATATCCACATTTCCATAAATAATTATGTGATCATTTTGCCAAGAACAATTAGCTTCTGGAACTTCTTGAAGTGCATTCGCCAAAGCTTTAATTATAAAATCGTTTATAGAAATCTTATTTTCTGGGTCAGCTTCTATATTAATATCATTTCTTGCTGTCATTAATTTTTCTACACTACATTCCACTGTTAAATAAAAATGTGGTACATTAGACTTAGAATAAGAGAGTTTCGCAGCTATTGTTTTTCTCATAGATGATATTTTTAACTTTTTATTCGGTTTGAATAATTTATTATTAACATTAATATTAGAATTTATCTCACTATAATTATTAGTTAATTTATCTATATCTGATTTAACAATTCTTCCTTTTGGTCCACTACCTTTAACATCCGCTAAATCTATTTTATTTATGTGAGCCATTCTCCTTGCTAGAGGAGATGCAAAAATTTTATTTTCTTCATTTGCAGCTGGTATATCTTTTCCAATATCATTAGAAATAACTTTAGGAATAATATTTTCTTTATATTCTGTCGATAAAACATGATCTTCTTGTTTACTTTCAACAATTTCTCTTATTTCTTCTTTATTTATTAGCTCGGAAGTATTGTCTTCTAGATTATCTTGCTTTAATTTTACTTCCTCAGTTGTTTCTTTGGTAGGCACGTATTTTTTAATCAGATTATCTATATCTTTTGAGCTATCTTCAGGAAGAGATAAAACTGCTATCAACGAATTTACAGAAATTCCTTCTGTTCCTTCTTTGAAAATAATTTTTTCTAACTTCCCTTCCTCTATTGATTCTATTTCCATAGTCGCTTTATCTGTTTCTATTTCAGCTATAATGTCACCAGGTTTAATATTGTCTCCTATATTCTTAGACCATTTAACTAAGTTTCCTTCTGTCATAGTTGGTGACAAAGAAGGCATAAGAATTGGTATAGGCATATTTGCTTCCTTTTAATTTGTTATTTTTAAATTCAATAAACTCTTACACGCCATAACTATAGACTCTATAGTTGGCAAACTTAGTGTTTCAAGTCCAGCTGAATAAGGAATAGGAACATCTTTAGCAGCAATTCTCTTTGGAGGTGCATCCAAATAATAAAATGCTTTGTCTAAGATAGAAGAAGTAATTTCCGCACCTATTCCACTAGAAATCCACCCCTCTTCAATACATACTAGCCTATTTGTTTTTCTTACTGATTCTATGACGGTATTTATATCCAGTGGCCTTAAAGTTCTTAAATCTATTACCTCAACATTAATATTATTTTTTTTAAGTACTTTAGCAGCCTCCATAGCAATTTTAACCCCTCTAGAAAATGCAGTCATGGTAATATCATTACCTGATAACTTAACCGCTGCCGATCCAATCGGAGTAAAATATTCTACATCAGGGACTTCACAAGTCTCTCCATATAATAATTCGTTCTCTAGAAATATTACTGGATTTGGATTTCTTATTGATGATTTCATTAGACCCTTAGCATCTACACTATCGTAAGGGGAAACCACTATTAAACCAGGTATATTTGAAAACAATGATGATAAATCATGACTATGTTGTGCAGCAACTTGCAAAGCCGATCCGTTAGGCCCGCGAAATACTATTGGAATTTTAATCTTTCCTCCAGACATATAATGAGTTTTGGCAGCAGAATTAATTATCTGATCCATTGCTTGAAAAGCAAAATTCCATGTCATAAACTCCACAATGGGAGAAAGACCTCCCATTGCAGCACCTATAGCTACTCCGGTAAATCCTGCCTCTGTAATTGGGGTGTCTACTATTCTTCTAGAACCAAATTCGGCTAATAGTCCTTGACTAACTTTATAAGCTCCTTCGTATTCACCAACTTCTTCTCCAATAAGAAAGATATTTGGGTTTATTCTCATCTCCTCTGCTATTGCATCTCTTAGCGCCACTCTTACAGAAATAGAAGCCATATTACAAATCAACCCTTAACCATAACATCTTCGTAAAGGTTACTTAATGACGGCAATTCTGCTGCAAGTGCTTTTTCAGCAGCTATTGAAATATTATTTCTAATATTGTTATCAATATTTTTTATTTCTTTTTCTGAATAAATTTTATTTTCTATTAACAAAGATTTTATATCATCAATTGGATCTTTTTCGTCTTTAATTTTTTGAACTTCTTCTCTAGACCTGTATTTAGCAGGATCTGACATTGAATGTCCTCTATATCTGTAAGTCTTCATTTCCAAAACAATTGGGCCATTTCCTGACCTTACCCATTCAACCGCTTGGCAACATACTTCATATACACTTAAAGGGTTCATCCCATCTACTTCCAGCCCAGGTATACCAAAGGATTCCCCATGTTTACTTAAATTCTCACCGGCACTAGCTTTTTTTATAGATGTTCCCATACCATATTGATTATTTTCTATGCAAAAAATAACAGGTAGTTTCCAAAGAGAAGCCATATTACAAATCAACCCTTAACCATAACATCTTCGTAAAGGCTACTTAATGACGGCAACTCTGCTGCAAGTGCTTTTTCAGCAGCT
>PTKJ01000081.1 GCA_002937675.1 Alphaproteobacteria bacterium MarineAlpha9_Bin1
TGAGGGGTTTAAACAATTGATTGATGAGTTTGGTTTAACACAGGAAAAATTGTCTAAAGCACTAAGTTGCAGCAGAGTTCACATAACTAACATGTTGAGGTTATTATCATTACCAGAAAAAATTAAAAATATGCTTAATGATAAAATATTAAGCATGGGGCAGGTTCGGGCGATAATAGGACAAAATAATATTTTAGATTTAGCTATGGTGATAGTTGATAAAAAATTAAACGTAAGACAAGTAGAAGATTTAGTTAGAAGAAGAAAGATAAATAATAAAAAAGGAATTTATAATGATCCTAATATTGTTAGCTTAGAGAAAGAATTAGAAGATATATTAGGATTAAAAATAAAAATTAGAGATAGAAAAGGAAAAGGTAACATTGCATTTTACTATGATTCTGTAGATCAATTGGATGCGATAATAGATAAAATTAAAAAATAGTTAAGCTTTGTTTTTTGAAGCTAATAAACATAGACTTATTATGACTTGTCTTGCTATTGTTTTTTGAATGGTGCCAGAGCTTTTGCACTCTCTTTCGGCTTTAGAAAGCATTTTTAGAGCTTTAATGATTTGATGGACAGACCAAAATCGAGTTTGTTTGTTAATATGTGGCTTTCTTTTAAAGTAAATAGTTGGCTTAAAATTATTTATGACATTGTCTATGTTTAATCTGTTTATAACAGAAATTTTTATATTGTATAAAGTTTGAAGTTGCCTAAGTAAAACTTTAATTATTTGTAGACTTTGAGTATCTTCTTTTTCAAGTCTTGCCAAGATGTTCAAAGTACTTTTAAAATCTCCCAATAGAGCAGCGTCAGATAATTTTTCTAAATTAATGCTAGTTTGGTCTCCTACAAAGGATATTATATCTTGATAATTTAAATGCCCTCCTGGACTGGAGAAAAGAATAGCTTTTTCTATTTCTGTTTTTGTGACAAGTCGATCAAGTCCTAACTTTTCTACAAAAGCTGTTTTAGCATCAGGTTCAATAGATATGTTTTCATTTTTAAGCATACTACCTACCAATGAATCTATGCTTTCAATATCGTCTGAATAACAAGCTATAATTTTTGCTGTTCTATGATTTTCGAAAAGTTTTCTGAGCGTTGAGCTAGGACCAAGAGAATCGGATTGAAGTAATAAAAGTGATTCTGGATCTGATTTTTCAAAATAACTTTCCAATATTTTATTAATAGAATCATTGGCATTATTAATTTTTATTATTTTTTTTGCAGAAAAAAGTGAAATCGAATTAGCTTCATCAAATAGAAGTTGAGGCTCTTTCATAATATCGTGACAATTGAATTCTATAACACTTTTTTCCAACTGGTTAGAACTTTTGTTTTTAAAATAAGCATTTTTTAAATCTGCGATCTTTTCACTTATAAGACCGTAATCCGTTCCGTAGACTAGAATAGCTAATGATTGAGAATTCACATTACTAATAGTCGTATTTATTTGTGAATTATGAATTTTCATAATTGATGATGTTGAGAAAATAAATATATTTTGTTAAATATGCGATCTACTAAATTAGTAGCTGCATAGTTATCAGATGCGCGTTCTGACGTTATGGTACTAAATAATTCATCTTCTAACACATTATGAGCGGCTTTAGAATAGGTTTCATCTGCATAAATAATTGTAGAGTCCGTTTTTTTTAACAAATAAAATTTGCTAGTTAAAATAACTTCATATCTACTGATGCTGGTATTTTTTGCTGTAATTAACTCTTTAGTCGATTTTTTAATATTCCATGTTAGAAGAAAAGTTTTGTTTGTATTATTTTTTTTGCATAATTTAAGTTTGAGTGCGTTATAAAAAGTTACTTCATACAGATTGAAATTTGATTGAGGCTCATCTAACTCTATGAAACAAAAAAGATCTCTAGTTTCTTTCTTTTTATATATAGCCTCTAAATTACAACCAGTAATTATAAATACTAATAATACGTATGGGGTAAAAAAATTTACAACTAATACGAGCAATTTATAATTAAATGACAATGTTTATAACTTTCCCTGGAATGAATATAATTTTTTTAGGTGTTTTATCCACTAGTATTCTTTTTATATTTTCTATTTCCTTTACTTTACTAATAATTGCTTCTTTGTCACCTTTTTCTGATTTATTAATACTAATAGTATTTTTAAGTTTACCGTTTATCTGTATAGGAATAATAAGAGAATCTAACTTAAGAATAGATTTATCATAACTAGGCCAAAGTTTAGAGCAAATCATTCCTTTATTACCCATAATTTTCCAAAGCTCTTCAGCTATGTGAGGGGTAATAGGAGCCAGCATAATAAGGAAAGATTCCCATCCTTCTGTTATAATCTCGGGGACATCTTTTTCATATTTATTGCTATAGTTATCCTTATCGAACAGTATATTGGATAATTTTCTAATATTAGCTACTGCACTATTAAATCTGAAGGATTCATAATTTTCACTAGTTAGTTTTATTAATTGGTGGACTTCTTGTCTAAGCATAAACGCTTCTTGCGATAAATTTATTGTCTTTAATTCCTTTTTAACAGAAAACTCTTTTTGCTTAAAGTGATTCCACAGGCGTCTTAAAAATTTCCACGCTCCATCAACTCCACTTTCACTCCAATCTAAGTCTCTATCTGGGGGAGAATCAGATAAAATAAACAGCCTAGCAGTATCTGCACCGTATTGTTCTATTATGGATAGAGGATCTATAATGTTCTTTTTAGACTTCGACATTTTTTCAGAACGACCAACTTTAACAGGAGCATTATCAGAAATACGAAATATTTTATTACCTTTTCTATATATTTCTTCTGGATATAGCCAACCATCTGGGCCTTGATATGTTTTATGACAAACCATCCCTTGGCAGAAAACGTTAGAAAAAGGTTCTTTAAAATTGATGTAATTCAAATCCTTAAGAGCTCTGTGAAAGAATCTAGCATACAATAAGTGTAAGATGGCATGCTCTATTCCTCCGATATATTGTTGTACGGGACACCATTTTTCCATTTCCGCTTTTTCTATAGGTTCATCATATTTAGGAGAAGTATATCTAAGAGGATACCAAGCAGAATCAACAAATGTATCAAAAGTTTGAGTTTCTCTTTTTGCTGGTTTTCCGCATTTTGGGCAAGAAACATTTTTCCACTTCATATGATGGTCTAAAGGGTTACCTATTTTATCAAAAGATACATCCTGTGGAAGTAAAACAGGAAGCTCCTTATCTGGAACAGGAATAATTCCACATTTAGGACTTTCACATAAGATGATAGGAACAGGGCAGCCCCAATATCTTTGTCTAGACGCGCACCAGTCATGTAATCTATATTGTGTGGTCATTTTACCAATATTAAGTTTTTCAGAAAGTTCAATTATCTTTTTTTTGGCTTCTGTTGATGATAAACCATTTAAAAATTCAGAGTTTATAATTTTTCCAGGACCTGTATATGCTTTATTTGTAATTTTATTATCACTTTCAACTACAACTTTAACAGGTAAATTGATTTTATTAGCAAAATCTAAATCTCTTTGATCATGAGCAGGGACTCCAAATATTGCTCCTGTTCCATAACTCATTAAAACAAAATTTGCTATATAAACAGGTAAGTAAACACTTGGTAAAAATGGATGATAAACTTTGAGTTTGGTATCAATTCCTTTTTTTTCTACTTTTTCAATAGCTTCTTCAGATGTTCCTACTTCATTACATTCATCGATAAACCCACTTATATCTTTATTGCTATAATATAAATTTCTAGATATAGGGTGATCTGGAGCTAATGCTATAAAACTTGCTCCGAAGATAGTATCTGGTCTAGTGGTGTAAACTTCTATTTTATCTATTTCTGCACTTTTGCACAGAGACTTGTCTAATTGGAATTCAAGCTTTATACCTTCAGAGCGGCCAATCCAATTTTTTTGCATAGTTTTAACTTGTTCTGACCAATTTTCAAGTTGCCCTAAACTATCAATTAAATCGTCGGCATATTTTGTAATTCGAAAAAACCATTGTGGAAGTTTTTTTCTTTGTACAGTAGCACCTGATCTCCACCCTTTACCGTTAATAACCTGCTCATTAGCCAAAACGGTTTGTTCTATGGGGTCCCAATTTGCCCAGGCTTCTTGTCTATATGCTAGATTATTTTTGTATAAATCTAAAAATATCTTCTGTTGGGCTTTAATATATGGAGGATCACATGTAGCAAATTCTAATTCCCAATCATAGCTTAATCCCATAGCTTTTAATTGTGTTCTCATATTATCTATATTATTTTTAGTCCAAGTGGCAGGATGGATTTTATTTTCAAAAGCGGCATTTTCTGCTGGCATGCCGAAAGCGTCCCATCCCATAGGATGCAAAACATTGTAGCCTTTCGCTCTTTTATATCTGGCTAACACATCTCCGAGTGAATAAACCCTTACATGCCCCATATGAATCTTCCCAGACGGATATGGAAACATTTCTAAAACATAATAATTTTTATTTTTATTTTCACTATTAGCTTTGAATAAATTTTTATTTTGCCATTTTTTTTGCCATTTAACTTCAATTGTTTTGGCATTATATGGTTCTTGCATTGTCATGTATTGTGTCAAACAGTTTTAGATTAATTTTTTATTTTTCACTATTTTGTTTTTCAATTCTATATTCTTTTGCTTTAGTAAAAACAGAATTCTCAATTCTTGTTGCCATATCTTTACTAGTAGTTTGGTCTATCCAATCGCCATTTTCATCTCTTATCTTTTTGAAAACAATAATTTTTAGGGCATCTACCCTCAATTGCGTTCCAGTTATATAGGCTATAATTTTAAATTTCTCTTCGGAAGATCCTGCATTGCTATACCAGTCAGTAATTATAACCCCACCGAAAGGATCAGCTGAAGACAAAGGCATAAAAGATAAAGTGTCTAACGATGCTTTCCATAAGTGTACATTTACTCCTATCCCTGCTCCTCCGCCTTCTCTAGCACCAAAAATGTCAGCTGTTAAATCTTCAATTATGGTAGTTCCTCCTTCTTTGTATTTTTTAGGATCAAATGTTTCTTGATGTTTTTCCGATGGACTCTTAGGAACTTCAGGCCTGTCTCCTATTTCTACATCACTGCAGGAAGTTAGAAATAAAAGATATACTATTAAAAAAGGAAATTTAAACTTTAACATTTAGATATCTCTATCACCTTTAAGCAAGTCATATAAACACTTAATCTTTTTACAGGATAACCTATACATTTTTGCTTTAATAGTTTTTTATAAATTTTGAGCAATAGAAATTATTTAACATTTTTGCGATTGGTTATCCAATAAAAAAAGGCCAAGTATAAACTTGGCCTTTAATTATTGTTTCTTATATCTGTAGTAATTCAGGTATTAAAATCCTAGGCTTATACCAGCAAATATCACTTGTGGTGATATTTCTATGGTGTTAGCTTTGCCATCATTAATGTCATAATCACTCATTTGTATATAAGTTCCTACGCCACCGCCAAGGTTATAAGAAATACCTATGTTAGTAATGTTAGTACTTTGTGCTCCATCAGCATTACTGCCTGCCGCAGCAGTATTCCATGCAGTACCGTCTACAGCTTCCATTTCTGAATAACCAACACCTATTACGATGTTGCCCATTGCATGAGTTAGGGCTACATTATAACCGTGACTCGAAGCTTTAGTGCTGTCATCACTTTTACCGAAACTAGACCCATTATCATAAATGTGGTAGCCAAGAGTCCAGGCACCTTGAGTTAATTTTATGGATCCTGTAAGAACTTGTAAATCGTTAGCGAGAGTTCCAAAATTGTCAATACCGTTACCATTTTTAGAACCTATTCCGACTGAATAACCTATGCCTTCAAGTTCGCCGTTGTAACTTGCTGCGACTTCAACAGTTTCTTGGTGGTTATTTAAGCCTGCTCCGTTAGCAGTACGGCCTCTAGAAGCCATGGTCCTATTATCTTGAGTAGGAGTAT
>PTKJ01000082.1 GCA_002937675.1 Alphaproteobacteria bacterium MarineAlpha9_Bin1
TATAAGTTTATTTTTTACAATTCTTTCTACAACCCATGTTTTTGCTCAGAGTTCTGAATTAAAGGAAGCATTTCAGAATACTAAAAATTCTTTCAAAGAAGGCAAATTAGGGCATGCAATAAATTTTGCTAAAAAAGCTGTAGAAATTTCTAAAGAAGAATTTGGAAAAGAACATAAAATTACTGCTACTTTAATTGAAAACTTAGGTACGATAGAGATGGATTTAGAATTATATAAAGAAGCTGAAATTTCCTTTAGAACTTCAACACAAATAAGAAAAAAAATTTTAGATGCTGATAGTCCAGAAATAGCAGTATCAACGGATTTATTAGCTGTATCGTTAAGAAAACAATTATTTTATGACAAAGCTATGGAATATCATAATGAAGCGATACTAATAATTACTAGAGCACTGACCAAAAGTAATCCCCATGGTATAAATGAAACCTCAAGAAAAGGAGCCTTATTTAGAGCGAGGGCTATGTATACAAAAGCATTAATTGATATAAAAAACTATAATCATGAAAACGCTATAGGATATTTAAAAACAGCATCAAGAATATTTACCACAACGCTTGGAAAAAATAAATTAGAACTGAAAGAGACTTATATACTTATGCTAGATGCCGCAAATAAAATCAAAGACAAAGAAACTATTAATTTAGCTAGAAGCAACATTGATAAATTATTGTAAAAAAAATAAAAAACTGAACTAAAAAACTAATTTTTTCTAACTATACCATATGGTTTAAAAACAATTAAAAGTTGAGGCAAAAGTGTTAATGAAGCCAGCAAAGCAAAAAACATAGCTAAACCTGTTAATAAACCAAAATAAATACTTGGAATAAAATTAGAAAAAATCAATATCGAAAAACCTACAATTATAGTTATAGAAGTATAATACATCGCGTAGCCAATACTCTTATGAGTTCTTTGCATAGCTTTCACATAATTAAAATCTTTAAAGACTTCTGACCTAAATCTATAAATATAGTGAATAGTATTATCTACAGCTATTCCCATACTTATAGCAGCAATAGTGATAGTCATCATATCTAATGGAATAGAAACCCAACCCATAAAACCTAAAACCAGACTGATCGACATTATATTTGGGAAAAGGGCTATTATAGATATTACTATAGAACGAAAAAGAATTAAAAACATGAATAATAATAACAATAAAACTGTTCCAATAGTCAAAATTTGAGATTTAAATAAACTCTGGAGCATATTATTATACAATATTAGTACGTTTGCATATTTTACTTGTTTTGCTTGAATGCCAGTACTAAGTGGAATATTTTTCTTTAATCTATCTAAAAATATAGCCCTTCTTAAATTTGGCATAGAATCTTTAATTCTTGCTGATATTCTTGCCTGATTATCATCTATAGAAATAAAAGGATCAATTATAAGTTTTTTATATTCTGTTGGAAGTCCTTTATAGAAAATTTCTAACTGGATAATATCTAATGGATTTCCACCATTAATTGTCTTTCCAACTTTTAACATTGTTGCAAAAGAAGTAACGTTGCCTACTTCTTCATAACTAGCTATGTGATCATGAACATTTTCTAACAATTCCATTCTTTCTGAAGTGAACCAATATTTGTGATTTTCCAAGCCCGATTCATCTTCCAAAAAATCAAATTCATCTTCAGTAAAATCATCCTTTTCACTTGATTCATTTTTAAAATTGTCATCTATCTCATTCGGAGCACTGTCTTCAAAATCTATAATTATATCTAGGGGAGTAGTCCCACCTAGTTTAGAATCAATTAATTTCATTCCTTTATAGATTTCGGAACTGTTCTTAAAATAATCTATAAAACTATTTTCCACTTTCAGTTGACAAATACCTATCAGTCCTACAGCAAAAAAAATTAAGCTAATCCACAGAATCTTCTTACCTATATATTCCGTAATAAAAGCAAAAAACGATGGTAAAGGAAGTAATGATTCAAAATATAAATTTGGTTCTAATCTATTGAAACTAATAAGCATAATCGGGAATAGTAAAAAAGACATAAAAAGGGAAATCATTATGGCAACACTCATCATCCAACCAAAATTAATTACTGGCAACAAACCAGAAAAAACCAGTGAAGAAAATCCAGCAATAGTTGTCAGAGCTGTAAAAAGACAGGGTTTTATCATCATATGAGTGGTTTCAATTAACAAAAATTTTTGAGATTCATTAGGGTATATAAGAGATAACTCTCTATATCTAACTATCAAGTGAACTACTATTGCCATTGTAAATATTAATTGAAGTGATATATAGTTTGAAGAAATTACCGTTATTTCCCAACCAAATAAACCCAATATTCCCGAAGTTGTTATTACAGAAATTATGCAGGTAACAATCGGTAGTAAAACCCATCTGAATTGCCTAAAAATTGTTAACAAAGCCAATATTATAAAAATTAAAATACTTACTCCAAATATCTTTAAGTCATTTTTAACGAAATTGACTACATCATTAGAAATCATGGTCAGACCACCTAAAAAGAGAGTTTCTTCACCTTGATAGGTTTTTATTATCGACCTTACATCCTGTATATTTTTCTCATTAATTAGACGCATTTTGTCTCTATGTATTTTATATAATCTTTCAATTTCATTAAGCTCTATCAGCTCTTCATTAGAAATTTTATTTTGACTAATTAATTTTCGTAAATCACTTCTTTTATCCCTTAAACTAATTCCGACATCGTCATCTTTTAAATTCACCAATATAGCCGTGGTTTTAAAGTCTAAACTAACTAAATTTTCTTTATAGATAGGACTATTTAAAAATTCTTGCCGAACTAGATCTAAATCTACTTTCGGATCTTCTAGAGTAGGAATAAAATTCATCATTTCTGCTATTGGTCTAGGAGGACTTTGCAATAAAGGTGCGTTCAATACGCTATTTACTGAACTTACTCTTTCCAATTTTAATAGTTCTTCACTGATATCTTTAATTTTTTTAAGAGTTTTTGGATCAAATAATTCTCTTTGGGGTGCGTAAGCAATTACCAAAAAATCAGGGGAATAATATCTCTTGTTAACCAACCTGGTAAAGGCCAGATCCTTATCATTTTCCAAAATTAATGTTTCAGAAGAAGCATCTATAGCTAGATTTTTTATTTGAAAAGACAACAATATAACAATAGATATAATAAAAAATAATATTAGTTTCCAGAATCTTAATACAACGTCTTCATAAACTTTTTTAAAAATCATACTATTTCTTTTTATTAAAAACCTGCAGTTATCCAGAAATATTAGAGGGAAAAATAAAACTAGATGCCTAACAAGTACAAAAAATAAATTTTACCTAAAATTACTAATAGAGTATACATTCGTAAATTAAAATTTAAAATTATTATTGGTGTTTGTTTATGTTTGTTTTGTTAAATATTTCTGGCCCGGTGGCAGAGTGGTTATGCAGAGGACTGCAAATCCTTCCACGGCGGTTCGATTCCGTCCCGGGCCTCCAATAAAGGATTTCAACATAATGAGTAAATTTCCATGTATTGTTGGAGCATCAGATTTTCCGTTACAGGATAGAGGAAAAGCAAAGGAAGGAAACACTGAACTTACTATCCAAAGATATTGCGCCCAAAAAGCTTTGGAGCAGGCAGGGTTAAATTTTTCCGATGTAAATGGTATTGCAGTAGCAGGAATGTGGGGAGTGCCAGGTCCCGGCATAATGCAACCAAATGTGCTGACTGAATATTTAGGTATTAAAAACCCAAGATGGTTGGAGGGAACTAATATAGGAGGATCTACATTTTTGCTACATGTTAATCATGCTTGTCAGGCAATAGAAGCAGGCATATGTGATACCGTCTTAATATTATATGGAAGTATGCAAAAATCTAAAATGTTAAGATCACTAGGAAATAGACTTGCTATATATAGTAACCAATTTGAAGTTGTAGCAGGATTACCTTTGCCAGTAGGGGCATATGCAATGGCAGCCCAAAGACATATGCATACCTTTGGAAGTACTAAAGAGACATTGGCAGAAATTGCTGTCGCTACTAGAGCTTGGGCAACAATGAATAGTAATGCAGCATTTCAAGATCCTCTCACCATGGAAGAAGCTATGTCTTCTAGAATTATTACTTCCCCACTTCATCGTTCAGATTGTTGCTTAGTAACAGACGGAGGAGGTGCCTTAGTTTTAACATCACATGAAAAATCTAAAAACTTAAAAACTAATCCTATTTATATAAGAGGATATGGAGAAACCAATAGCCACTCAAGTATCAACTATATGCCTAATCTTGAAAGATTAGAAATTGCGGAGTTCTCTAGTTCAAATGCCTATAAAATGTCTAAGCTTTCTCCTAAGAACATGGACTTAACAATGATATACGATTCCTTTACTATTACTGTTCTTCTAACACTTGAAGCAATAGGAGCCTGTGGTCCAGGGGAGGGAAAAGATTTTGTAAAAGATGGAAATATTGCACCGGGGGGTAGTTTTCCATTAAATACTAATGGTGGTGGTTTAAGCTATTGCCATCCAGGAATGTACGGCATATTTACCATAATTGAAGCAACACAGCAGCTTTGGGGATTATGTGGGGAAAGACAGTTAGACGATCCTCAAAATGCTATTTGCCATGGGACTGGTGGAGTTTTATCAAGTGCTAGTACATTAATACTTTCTAAGGAAAAAAACTAGATGATAAATAAACCGACTCCTGTAATAGATGCCGACTCTAGACAATATTGGGAAGGTGCAAAATCAAAAAAGCTAATGATGCAATATAATAAAAATTCTAATGAATATTTTCTTTATTCGAGTAGCCTAGGGGGGATAAAACATAACGAAAACATTGAGTGGAAAGAAGTGTCTGGAAGAGGAGAGATTTACTCCTTTACCTTAGTTCATGCACCTGCAGGAGAGGCTTTTAAAGACGATATTCCATATATAGTTGCTCTGATAACTTTAGAAGAAGGCGCAAGAATTATTTCGAATATTATAATTGAAGAAGGTGAAAAAATTAGTATAGGTGACAGAGTAACAGTGCATTTTGAAAAATATTCCGAAGAGTTAACTATTCCTAAATTTAAATTAGTAAAATAGTCAAATTTAATCTCTTATTTTCTTTCTTCATTTATATACTTCAATAAACGCTAGTGGCTAAACTATAAAGTTTCGTATAAATTATCTTAATTTCGTCCTCCAATATAGTACTACCATTTTTTATGGATAGTGAAAGTAACTTTAAAACTATTTTTTGCTCCTCAATAATTTCATTTTTTAATCTACTCTTTTCTTCATGTTCTAAATTAATATTTTCTTCTAACTCTTTAATATTTTCATTTATTTTACTTATATCTAAGTTTAAATGGTTTTCATTAATATCATAAAATTTTAATAAAATTTGAAACTTTTGGTATTTAGAAAAATAACTTCTAAAAACAGCTATATTTTTATTTTCCTTATTTATACTATTAATAAGTAGATTTTCATTGATTTCTTTTTTTAAAACTACTTGTTTTGTTTCTGATAACCTCAATAATCTAGAAGCTTTTTCTAAATCTTTTTGTACACCAAGCCCTGCTGAATACATCCAAGCTAAATTTTTATACGCTAATTTATGTCCTCCCTTAGATGATTTATTAAAATAAAAAAAAGCTTTACCAAAGTCTTTTTTTCTTCCTAAACCTTTTAAAAATAAAACTCCTATCAAATTATCACACCTAGGATCTTCCTGAGATAAACTGCTACATATCTTGATGCTTTTTTCCCATTTATCCTCTTCATAAGCCTTTTTAGCTTCTAAATAATTAGAATAAGCAAAATGATTTTCTTGAAAAAAAACACAAACAATTATTAAAACAAATAAAAAATAATATCTCATTTTATTACCCTTAAATAGTTTTTATCCATTATAACTTTATTAACATATAAAAAAACTATATATATA
>PTKJ01000083.1 GCA_002937675.1 Alphaproteobacteria bacterium MarineAlpha9_Bin1
ATTGAATCTAAATAAGATTATATCTCCGTCAATAACTTCGTAATCTTTTCCTTCTATTCTCATCTTGCCTGCTTCTTTAGCATTTTGTTCTCCATTGTATAGAGTATAATCTTCATATGAAATTGTTTCTGCTGCAATAAATCCTCTAGAAAAATCATTATGAATTCTTCCTGCAGCAATATTGGCTTTTGTACCCTTCATTATAGTCCAGGCTCTAGTTTCCTTTATTCCAGTAGTAAAAAAAGTTATAAGATTTAATAAACCGTAACCTGCTTTAGATAATTTATCTAGACCGGATTGTGATAATCCAAGTGCATTAATAAACTTTAATCTTTCAGTAGTTTCAGATATTTCAGAAATTTCGGATTCTAACTTTATAGATAAAGTAATTGTTTTAATATTTCTTTTTACTCCATATTCTTCGAGTATTTTAGAATCTGTATTCCCTAGTTTAACAGCTTCCTCACTTACGTTAGCGATATACAAAATAGGCTTGTAGGTTAGCAAATTTAATTCTTTAATCACATTCATATATTCTTGTTCCAATGAAATGTCTCTTGCAGGCGTACCTTTTGTTATCTTCTCTATGGTAGTATTAATTACTTCCAGAGTTTTTTTTGCAAATTTATCTTGTCCACGGGCTTTTTTAGTAACATTAATTTTTTTTCTCTCCAAACTTTCAATGTCAGCTATCATTAATTCAGTTTCTACAATTTCTAGGTCTCTTAAAGGATCTATTTTTCCCGAAACGTGACTAATATCATCATTTTCAAAACATCTTATGACATGGCAAATAGCGTCTGTTTCACGTATCTTCGAAAGAAATTTGTTGCCTAATCCTTCTCCTTTGCTAGCTCCCTTAACTAATCCAGCAATATCAACGAATTCAATAAAAGTAGGAATAGTATTCTTTGAAGATGCTATTTTAGAAATATTAACTAATCTTTCGTCATATAGTGGTACTCTTCCAATATTAGGTTCGATGGTACAGAACGGATAATTTTCTGCTAGAGCAGATTTAGAGCCAGTTAATGCGTTAAAAAGTGTTGATTTTCCTACATTCGGTAGCCCTATTATACCACAATTGAATCCCATGTTTTACTCTGTTATAGAAGTTCTTATTATTAAAGATATATCATTAGTCAAATTTTCGTTGAGTATATCTATAAGATTGTCAAATTGATTGGAAAAATTCTCAATGAGAGACATTAAAGCAATATACTCATTATTTTTAAAGTCTCCTAGAACGTACTTGTTTACTAATTCTTTTTTGCCAGGATGCCCAATCCCAATTCTAATTCTTCTATAGTTATCTCCTATACTTTCATCAATGCTTTTAAGGCCATTATGCCCTCCATCACTTCCTCCTATTTTGGTCTTGATCTTGCCTAAATTTAAATCTAAATCATCATGAAATATTATAAAACTTTTGCTATCTAACTTGTAAAAATGCATAATTTTGGCAATGGATATTCCTGATTTATTCATGTAAGTTTGTGGTTTTATGAATAAAATAGGAATGGAGTTAATCTTCGTATTAATTATCAGTGCATTAAATTTTTTTTTATAAGTGCCTGCTTTTTTTTTGTTTGCTAGGTAATCAATAAACGTAAAACCTACATTATGCCTATTATTTTTATAACTGGGAAAAGGGTTTCCTAGACCAACTAGAGCAAGCATTTTACTTCCAATTTTATAAAGATTTTATGAGTCTTCTTTTTTATCTTCTGCCTTTTCCTCTTTTTGATCTTCTGCAGTTTCTTCAGTTTCTACTTCAGAATCTTCTTCTTCACCTTCTGTCTCCTCTGTCTCACTTTCGTCAACGGTTAGAATTGAAGGAGCAACTATACTAGCAATAGTAAAATCTCTATCTGTTATGGTTGGAGTAACGCTTTCATCTATTTGGGTGTTACTAAAATGGATAGAATCTCCAATTTCTAGATTGGTTAAGTCAAAATCAAATTTCTCTGGGATATTAGCCACAGGACATATTACTTCTATACTGTAGCGAGTGACATTCAAAATTCCTCCTCTTTTTATTCCAGGACTATTTTCTTCATTAATGAAGGATACAGGAATTTCAATTGTGACTTTTGTATTTTCGTTAACTCTTAAAAAGTCTATGTGTTCAGCATTGTCATTTACTGGATGCACAGCAACATCTTGGGGTAAAACCCTCACAGTTTCTTCTTCTAATTGTAAATCATACAATCTAGTTAGAAATCCTGGCTTACGTAATTCATTATTTATTGATCGAGTGTCAATTGCAATAGCTATGGGATTTTTTGCGTCTCCATAAATAATTGCTGGAGTTTTTCCTTCTCTTCTCAAGGCTCTAGATTTCCCTTTTCCTAATGTTGTTCTTTTTTCTGCCTTAAGAGGTGATGTCATAACCATATTGGTACTCCTAAATTGCTAATAAAAAATATTAATATATAGATTTGAAATTAAATTCAATCAAATAAACTAGAAACAGAACTATCGGAACTAATTCTTCTAATTGCTTCAGCTATTAGTGGCGCTAGGTTTAATACACGAATCTTGGGAGAATCAACTATTTGTTTGGATTCAGCAATACTATTTGTAATTACTAGTTCGGACAATTTAGATCTGGAAATTCTTTTTATTGCTGGGCCAGAAAGTACACCATGAGAGATATATGCAGAAACACTTTTGGCGCCAGCATCTATTAAAGCCTCTGCAGCATTACATAAGGTGCCTGCTGTATCAACTATATCATCTACTACTAGACAGTCTTTACCTTTTACATCTCCTATTATATTCACAACTTCTGAGACGTTTGCTTTATCTCTTCTTTTGTCCACTATGGCTAAATTAGCACTAAGCCTGTTAGCTATATTTCTTGCTCTTACTACTCCTCCCACATCAGGGGAAATAATAACTATATTTTTGTTTTTATATTTGTCTTTTACATCTTTGGTTATTATTGGTGCTGCATATAAATTATCTACGGGAATATCAAAAAACCCTTGAATTTGCCCAGCGTGTAGGTCAATTGTTAGCAGTCTGTCTATACCTGCTGTAGTCAATATATTAGCAACAAGCTTTGCTGAAATAGGGGTTCTAGGACCTACTTTTCTATCTTGTCTAGCATATCCAAAATATGGAATTACAGCTGTTATAGTATGTGCAGATGCCCTCTTTAAAGCGTCTATAGTAATTAAAAGTTCCATTAAATGATCATTTGCTGGAGCAGAAGTAGATTGGATAACAAAGACATTTTTTCCTCTAACATTTTCCAAAATTTCAACAAAAACTTCTTGGTCAGAGAATCTCGTAAGTGCAACATTAATTATATTCTCTCCGAGCTCTGATGCTATCTTTAAAGCAAGCTTTTTATTACTGTTTCCTGATATTATATGCATGCTTTTCCTTATATTTATAAATCTCTAATTAAAAAAACAATTTGAAAATATATGTTTATAAATAATGACATATTATTGTAACTTGTATTATTAATCAACCCAACTTAGGTAGTTTAATTCTAATATAGCCATATCTATTATTTTGGCAGCTATTTGTGTCCATATTTTATCTATTAGTCCTTTTTTTATATTTTTAGTTTGTTTAATACTCCCTAATTCTTTTCCTTCTATGGTGCTTACTATCCATTCAACGTTAATTTTTTCCTCATCTTCTAATAAAAACTTTTCAATTTTTATATCAAGTACTCTTGTATCTTTGTCGACAGAAATATTATCCTTATTTGTTTTCAATTCTATATTGATTTTTTTTAATTTTATTTTAGTTACAAGAGTATCAATAAAAACAACTGTTTTATTTTTATGATTATGAAAAATGTCTATGTTCCTTACCAGTATAATTTTTTTCTTCACAGGTTGGTTCAAATATTGATAAATTTTATCACTTATATCCTGTGATATTTCTTCTAAATTGAGCTTAGAACTTTTATTTGATAAGGAAATTTCACTTTGATAACTAATAGATTTTTGGGATCCTAACTTATTAAATTTCCATAGTATAATAAACTTATTGCTTGTTTTAAAACTAACTGCAGTGCCTTTTAAAACAAAACTTTTTTTATTGATCTTTTTATTAGATGCCAGTAAGTCTTTGTTTTTTAGTTTTTTTGCTATTAATATCCTTAATTCTATATTATCTGATTCATCTAAACCTATTATGTCTGATACATATATTCCAAATATTCTATGTTCTGATATCAATAAAGATGATTTTTCATCTTGAAATGGTCCTTGATAGTTTAAGCAGCCTGTAATTAAAACAAAAATTATATAAAAAATTTTTTTCATTATTGCGTGTTTTTAATTATAGAAATAGTTGAAATCATTCTTCCACAAACAGAGCCTAATTTGGTGCTTCTTCTGTGACTAAAAAAAAGTTTTTTCTCGGTTAGTGTGTCATGATTGGAATATGAAATGTTATTCATTAATAATTTTTCCTTAATCAATTGATAAGTAATAAGGTCATTCAAATTGAAAAGAAATTTTTTTGATTTTAGACTTGTAAAAAATCTTTTCAAATTATTATCCTCATTTATAAACTCATTATATAAATCTTCTCCAACTTCATAGGAGTCTTTGCCAATACATGGACCTATAGCACCAATAATGTTTTTAGGATTACTTCCTATTAAACGCATTTTTTGAACAGTGTTATTTATGATTTTATTTTTAGTTCCTCTCCAGCCAACATGTATTGCAGCCGCAATTTTATCTTTATAATCATATAGTAATACAGGGGCACAATCAGCAGTTAGTATTCCCAATATTATGTTGGGTATTTTGGTAATTAGGGCATCTGCTTTTATATCTTTTGTTGCTGCTTTAGCATCTTTAATTACTATTACATTGCTGCTATGAATTTGTGATACGGTTTTCAGTTTGTTTAAGTCTAATTGATGAAAGGCACACACTCTTTTTCTATTTTGAGTAACATTATCTAGGTCATCTTTAGAACTAAAACTACAATTAAGAGAATCAAAATTGCTAGATGAAACTCCCCCATTTCTTGTAAAAAAAGCATGCTTAATATTTTTTTGTCTATTCAAAATTTTGGAAAATATATGAAAAGAATTATTCATTTTAAATTTAAAATATTTCAGGTACTTTAAAATTTTTGTTACTAATCGTCATTACTTTAAATAAATTACCCATTCCTTTTGAAGAAGTTAATCTGTTTGCTGCATCAATAATTTCAGATTTTTTATTTGGATTCATTTTTATTAATTGTTTGCTTCTAATATTAATGCCAAGGTTTTCGAAAAATGTTTTTTGACTAATAGGTCCTTTTATGTTTGACCCTGCTTGTCTAGCAATATTTGAAACTAATTTGAAATTAACCTTACAGGATAGGTCACATGACCCTGGGCTTAGTAGAGGGTTTATATGTTTATGATTTTTTACTGCCTGAAGGGTACCATAGGGTTCTTTGTCTTTATACGCATAATCTATAATCAATAATACACCTCCCGACTGATTAATTCTTTTAGCCAAATCATTAACTGTTTGAATTAAACTGGAAGGTAACTCACAAATTTCTCCTTCTGTATAGTTATCTGGTAATACATTCTCATATTTGCTTGGATGTTTGCTTACAATAAATCTCATTTTGTTATTGTCATCCAAATCAATTAGCCTTTCATGCCAATGTCCGTTTAATTTCACAAATTGATGAACTGGGCAACAGTCAAAAAATTCATTTGCTGTCAAAAACAGAATTCCAGGAGGTATTTTTGCTATATCATTTATAAAATTAGAATTAGGGACTACTTGTTGTTGTCTTTTTTGTAAAGTTTTGGAATTTTCTAAAAAATATGGATGAAGACTTTTAAAAAAAACTGGTGCAATTTTATTTATGGTTCTTAAAATATCTTTCATCATCGTTCCATTTCCTCCACCCATATCAATAAAATAGAT
>PTKJ01000084.1 GCA_002937675.1 Alphaproteobacteria bacterium MarineAlpha9_Bin1
CTAAAATTTTTAATATATATACAATTATAAATGATTGGTTTAAATAAAAGCATGAATTTAAATAATATAGATGTAAATATTATTGATATTGTATTTTTATTAGTAATGCTAATATCAATGTCATTAGCATTCTCTAGAGGTTTGTTGAAAGAATTATTTTCTACAGGTAATTGGATATTTTCAGGATGGATATCTTTAAACTACTATTTAAATGTCAAGCTAATCTTAATAAAATATATTTCTCTCGAAATTTTAGCAGAGGTGACTGCATTTACTGTTATATTTATTGTTTCATTAACTTTAGGAACTTTGATAAGTCAGTTCATTACTGGAAAGTTTAAAAAAACTGCACTTGCTCCAACTGATAAAATGCTAGGGTTGATATTTGGAGCTCTAAGAGCACTAATAATTATAAGTATAGTAACATTATTATCTATGAACACTTTATGGAAAGGAAAAACTGTCCCTTATTGGTTAACCAACTCATATTGTTATATTATTATACAAAAATCTATAAATGTTATAGAACTATTACTGCCCAATAGTTCTTCTTTTATAAATACTGAAAACTTAAATTTTAAAAATATTCAACCTAAAAGAACTAAAAAGATAATTGATCAACTATTAGAACCTCCGATAAATATTGAAGAAAATAATGATCAGTATTATAAACCTTCTGAGACAGAAGCAATGGATAGACTAATAAATATAGAAACTATTGATGAAAATAATGAACAATAACGTTAGAGAAGAATGTGGTATCTTTGGGGTATTTGGTCATCCTGACTCTGCAGCTCTTACTGCATTAGGATTGCATGCTCTACAACACAGAGGCCAAGAAAGTGCTGGCATTGTTTCTTTTGATGGACAGCATTTTAATGCGGAGCGTTATTTAGGATTAGTCGGTGATCACTTTACTAAAGCTTCAGTAATAAATAGGCTACCTGGCCATTCCGCACTAGGACACGTCAGATATTCTACTACTGGAAGTACTTCAATCAAAAATATTCAACCCTTATTTGCAGATCTCTTAGGCGGCGGTATATCTTGTGCTCATAATGGTAATCTTACAAATGGAATAGATTTAAGAAATAAATTAGTTGAGAAAGGATCTATTTTTCAATCAACTACAGATACAGAGGCCTTTATCCATTTAATAGCGCAAAGTGATGAAAAATCAATAGTTAAAAAAATTATTGATGCTTTATCACAGTTAGAGGGTGCCTATGGTCTAGGAGTACTTACAAATAAAAAACTTGTAGGAATTAGAGATCCTATAGGAATTAGACCTCTAGTATTAGGAGACTTAAATGGATCAAAAATTATTGCGTCTGAGACTTGTGCTCTTGATATTATAGGCGCAAAATTTATTCGTGATGTAGAAAACGGGGAAATAATTGTGATAGATGAAAATGGTTTAAAGTCATATAAACCATTTAAAAACCTAAAATCTAAACTGGATATATTTGAATATATATATTTTGCAAGACCAGATAGCATAGTAGATGGAAAAAACGTATACGAGTGCAGAAAATGTTTAGGTCGACAATTAGCAAAAGAATACAATGTAGAAGCCCAAATAGTAATACCAGTTCCAGACTCAGGAGTACCTTCAGGTCTTGGTTTTTCTGAAAGTTCAGGTATTTCTTTTGAGTTAGGAATAACTAGAAATCACTATGTTGGTCGTACTTTCATTGAGCCTACTCAAACTATTCGACAATTAGGAATTAAACTAAAGCATAATGCAAACCCTATTAATATTAAAAACAAAAAGATAGTTTTAATTGATGACTCTATAGTGAGAGGAACTACTGCTGTCAAAATAGTACAAATGATAAGAGACGCAGGGGCATCTGAAGTTCATATGGGAATATCTAGCCCGCCTATTCTTTTCCCAGATTTTTATGGCATAGATACACCATCACTAGCTGAATTAATTGCAGCAAATAATTCCATAGAGGAAATGAGAAAAACTATAAACCTAGACACATTATACTTTTTATCTATAGAAGGTTTATATCAAGCTATGGGACACAAAAAAAGGAACGATGAAAACCCCCAATACACTGATCATTGCTTTACAGGCGACTATCCAACTAATTTAAAAGATAGAGATGGAGGATCACTTTCTAAACAACTCTCATTTTTACACGAAAAACTATAATTAAAAATTATATTTTTGAATAAGGGTTTTTGCTTTTCCTGAAAAAAATCCGGATTGGGGTGCCATCTAAACCAAACTCTTGTCTTAAACTGTTTAAAACATAGCGTTGATAGGTTTTTGAAATAGACTTATCTATATTAGTAAAAAATATAAAAGTAGGGGGACGTATGTTAATTTGAGAGCAATATTTTATTTTTACTACTTTACCAGATTTCAAAGGAGGTGAATTTCTTTTCTGAATATGTTTTAACCAGTTATTTAATTTTGGAGTATCTATTTTAGAATTCCATTTTTTGTATATATTAAAAGCTTGAAACATCAAATCCTCAATTCCTTTTCTTTTAAGAGCTGATACCTCTAAGATTTTTAATCCTTTTAGTTGAGAAAGAGCCTTGTCAAGTTTATCATGAAGGTCTTTTCTTACTTCCAATTTATTTTTTATTAAATCCCATTTATTTGCTGCTATTAGAATGACTCTTCCTTCTTGAATAACATGACTAGCTATAGAAAAATCTTGTTTAGATAAATCCATAGTGCTATCTATTACTAATATTACTGCTTGTGCATATCTAATTGAATTTAAAGTTGAATTTACAGACTTTTCCTCAATCTTATCATTGATTTTACTTCCTTTTCTCATGCCAGCAGTATCTATGAGATGTATATTATTGTTTTTCCATAAAATATTATCTGTTACAGAATCTCGAGTAGTCCCTGGCTTACTCCCAGTCAACACCCTCTTTTTTCCCATAATACTATTAAATAAAGTTGATTTTCCACTATTAGGACGTCCTACTATTGCCAACCTGTAGGTATCTTTAATATAATGTTCTGCACTAGAAAAATTTATATTTTGCTTATTTAAGAGCTTTATTTCTTCTAAAATTCTGTCCTCTAATATTTTTAAACCTACACCATGAGTAGCAGAAATATTTAATGCATCTCCAAAGCCAAGCTTACGTGATTCGAAGGAAAATTTTTCTTGAATAGTAGATTCTGATTTATTGGCTACTAATAGTACCTTAGAATCAGATTTTCTTAAAAAATCTGCACATGAAAAATCTATAGGGGTAATTCCTATTCTAGAATCTAAAAGAAATATTACTATATCCGCATTCTCTATTATAGTGCATAAATTATCTAATATATCTTTATCCAATTTTTCTTTAAACTTTATGCCAAAAAATCCAGCAGAATCATATAAAAAAAACTCTAACTTACCCCTTATAATTTTTGCAGAAACAGAATCACGTGTTACCCCAGGGATACTTTCTACTATTGCTGCTCTTCTTTTTACTATTCTATTAAATAAAGTAGATTTACCAACATTTGGACGGCCAAAAATAACAATCTTAGGTAACATTTATCTTCCTTATACTAACGATAAGCAAAAATTTGGGCATCTTTTGTGTAAAAAAAGATTATACCATCAACCACTATAGGAGCTAAAGCATTTGAGCCAGGTAATCTAAATGCATTTGAAACCTTTCCGTCTCCAGTATTTATTGTTAAGACTGTACCATCCTCGCATCCCAACCATAACTTATTTGCAGCTAGAATGGGTCCTTTACAATTTAGTTTATCGTTAGAAGATAAAGAACTGTTAAAAAACCAAAAAGAATAATTTGGTTTTTTCGATATACTACGTAAATCAGTAATCCAGCGTATCTCCCCATTATATCGAAGCATACTTATTAAAACAGCATCATCAGTTATAACGAAAACAGAATTTCCGCTGATTACGGGATTTTGAGTTGTCTTAAGAGGAATATCCCATATCACCAGTCCAGTATAATAATCCATAGCACCAAAACGTCCTTTAAATGTTCCGGCAAATATCAAATTATTATCAATTACTGGTCCAGAATCAATATCGTTTAAGTCTCTTGAAGTTGATATTCCTCCATACATCGACAATTCAGTATTCCAAATTAAAGAACCTATGTCCTTGTTAAAAGCAATTAATTCACCTGAATTACTTGGAAAAATAGTAATATTATCGCCTATAGCCGCTGAGGATGCTCCATTTAAAATTGCAGGCTCATAGGACCCAGAATACCTCCAATGTTCTTCCCCAGTTTCTAAATCGAGGACTATCAAATCATTATTAACAGTCATCTGAAAAATTTTATTCTCGGAAATAGTAGGAGAACCTTGAGAGGGCTTTCCTATTTTTCTTTTCCACAAAATTTTTCCATCTCGTGCATCTAGGGAAATAATTTCTCCATACGATGTAGATGCAATAAGGAAACCATTAAAGATTGCTAGTCCACCATCTATATTTGAATTAATACTCTCCTCTTCTGGTATAATTTGTTTTTCCCATATTTTTTTTCCACTATGTAAATTCAATGAGAAAATATTTCCCTCTGAATCTAGAGAAAAAATCCGACCTTCTTCTGAAACTAGTTGAGCAAATAACTTATTATAATCGTCATCACCTTCGCCTACACTTGTTTTCCAAATTAATTCAGGATTTTCATCTAAAAATAAATTCCCTGGTGAATGCGAAGCAGTTCTACCCGATTGATTCCAAGAAGAATTTTTTTCAATATCCCCTAGCATCACTGGAACCAAAGCCGCTTCTTCACTTACAATCAATTCTCTTTTATAATCTAATATCTCGTATCTTTTTCCCTCTAATTTAACTTCTTCTTTCTTCGAAAAATTTAGTAAATTACAACCATAAAAAATAAAGGAAATTAAAAAAGATATTAGAATGATTTTTATACTATAAAACATTTTAATCTCAAGTTTTGACTACTTTAAAGTTGCTAAAATCTCATTTACTCTATTTTTTATACTTCCTGGAACTGCAGCATTTTCTAATAACTCATAAAAAATTTTATTCGCTTCATTAAAATTCTTTTCATAAATTGCTATATAACCAAGGTATTCTTTTCCTATTGGAGCAAATGAAGAATTTGTTTTAATAATATTGGACAATATATTTTTAGCTTCGTTCAGCTTTTTTAGCTCCATTAAAATTTCGGCCGATTGAATACTAGCATAATCTTTAAATGGGCCCTGAATATTCTCTTTTATTATTTCATTATAAATATCAAGTGCACCATAAAAATCATTTTTTGATCTTCTAATAGCAGCTTCATTAAAACTTGCAATTAAGGAATATTGAGGGACAGAATCTTTTTCCTCTTCAGAAAATAACCTTAATGCCTCTAAACCTTCTAGTTTATCCTCATTAACTAAATCCATAGCCATAAAATACTTTTCAGATCTTTCTTCCATCTGGTCTAAATTATATCTTGACCAGATAGAATTCAAACCTACTCCTCCTAAAATGAGGACTAAAGATAAGATTATAAGTACTTTATATCGATCCCAGATAGATTTAATTCTATCTTTACGAATATCTTCATTTAATTCTTGAAATATGTCACCCAACTAACAAACTCCTCATTTAGGTTTAACAAATTATAAAATAATTTAACTTATAACAATTTTTGTATTTTAATAACGAAAAGCTTACAAAATACTGATAAATATGATTATGTTGTAGAAATAATGTGTACTAATCCATTAAAAACTGTTTTCTTATCTTGGTTATTTAAATCTTTCACAACTCTTTCATTATGTACAATATCACCCAACATATATACATCACCATATTTCTCAGCTGTATCATAAGCAAGATTTACGGCATCTCTAACACCAAAACAATATCCTGCATCTTTGGCAATTCTTATTTTCATATTAATCTA
>PTKJ01000085.1 GCA_002937675.1 Alphaproteobacteria bacterium MarineAlpha9_Bin1
ATGTTGAAATTATTAAATATTTAATATTGTCATCACTAGGAAAAGAACCAAAACACCAATAAATCTTTGTTTTGTCTTCTAAAATGTGAGTAAAACTTATGAAATACAGTATATACCAAATAGATAATAACTTAATTATAATAAAAATCTTTTGTTTAAGTCTTGGTGATAATAAGGGCATCTCACTCCCACTCTATCGTTCCTGGGGGTTTAGAAGTAATATCATAAGTAACCCTGTTAATTCCTGTAACCTCATTAACTATCCTAGTTGAAATTTTTGATAAAAAGCTATGTTCAAACTGAAAAACATCTGCTGTCATTCCATCTACTGAAGTGACTGCTCTTAACACTAAGGTCTTATCATATGATCGAGCATCTCCCATAACACCTACACTTTTAACAGGTAACAATACACAAAAAGCCTGCCATATTTTATCATATAATCCTTCATTTCTTATAAAGTTGATAAAAATAGAATCAGCTTTCCTCAGAATATTTATAGAATCCTCATCAATAGGTCCTAAAATTCTTATAGCTAAGCCAGGGCCAGGAAATGGATGTCTATCAATTAAATTTTTGGGCAATCCTAAATCTTTGCCTAATATCCTAACTTCATCTTTAAACAATTCTCTCAGTGGTTCTACCAATTCTAGATTCATTTTTTCTGGTAACCCACCAACATTATGGTGAGATTTTATTGTTACAGATGGCCCACCTGAAAAAGATACAGATTCAATAACATCAGGATATAATGTGCCTTGAGCTAAATATTTTACATCTCCTATTTTTTTTGCTTCTTCTTCGAAAACTTCTACAAATTTATTGCCTATAGTCCTCCTCTTTTCTTCAGGATCTTCTATCCCTACTAAAGCATTTAAAAAAAGTTTTGAAGCATCCACATAGATGAACCTATTCCCAAATCTTTTACCGAAAATTGTTTTTATCTCTTCAGACTCTCCTTCTCTTAACAATCCATGATTAACAAAAACACAAAATAATTGACCTCCAACTGCTTTATTAATCAGGGCAGCTGTAACAGATGAATCAACTCCACCAGATAAACCGCATACAACATTTTGTTTCCCAATTTGTCTTTTTAATTGGCTTATTTTATAGTCCAAAAAAGAGCTCATACTCCAACTAAGCTTACAACTAGATATATCGACTACAAAGTTTTTTATTAGCTGTTTTCCTTCTAAAGTATGAATAACCTCTGGATGAAATTGTACTCCATAGTATTTCTTTTCTTCATTAGCTATTAATGCATATGGCGCTCCTTCTGTTTGAGCTACAGTAAAAAATCCATCAGGAATTTTCGAAACAGAATCTCCATGACTCATCCAAACCTGATATTCTTCTCCTACAGACCAGATGTTTTTCGTTAACATACAAGTTTTTTTGATACTAACTTTTGCCCTACCAAATTCACTTTTGTCTGAAGATATAACTTTACCTCCTAAACGTTGAACCATACATTGTTGCCCATAACATATAGCCAGGATAGGGACACCAAAGTTTATAATTTTATTTGATATAGTTGGGGTACCTGAAGCAATAACGGATGATGGTCCTCCAGATAGAATTATACCCTTAGGGTTATTCTTAATTACATAATCATCAGCATTATTATAGGAGACTACTTCACAAAAAACGTTTTGTTCTCTAACTCTCCTAGCAATCAACTGGGTATATTGGCTTCCAAAATCTACAACTAAAATGCTATCTTTATAAAATTTTTCAATATTATTATCTTCCATTTTAGCCATTATTTTCCTCGTACATAGCTATTGCATCTTTTAACTCAAAAAATTCTTCACATCCAAACAAGCACAACAAATCAATCTTATAAAAATGGCTTTTAGCACTTTCTAACTCATCCATTTCTAAGTAAGTCATAGCAATATAATGATGTGCAGGAATATAATTTGGATCCAATATTAAAGCATTATTATAATACTCAATTGATTGATTAAAATTTTGTAAATGCCTTTCTACATATCCTAAAAGGTTGAAGACTTTTGGACTTTTAGTATTATCTTCTAAATTAACTAAAATATCTTTTGAAAGTTCATACTCACCTTGTTGTATTAATTCCCAGGCTTTATCAGTATTAACTTTATTTAAATTAGTATCATTTTCTGCCTCATTAACCATACTCCAGTCAACAGTAACATCTAGATCTTCTCTATTCGCTAAAATAAAACCGACTAAAAAAAAGAAAAAAAAGACATTATATAATAATATTTGCAAAGTTTTCATAATAATTATTTTAATCCAATATTTACAACGAAAACTAAATATAAAACTGTATTCAATTATCACCTGTTTTATAATTTGGTGCTTCTTTTGTTACCGCTACATCATGAATATGACTTTCTCTAACTCCTGCCATAGTAACTTTTTGAAATACACAGTTATTTTTCATCTTAGATATAGAACCATTCCCCGTATATCCCATTGCTGCCCTTAAACCACCCACAAGTTGATGAATCACTTCCGAGACCTTTCCTTTATATGGAACACGACCTTCAACTCCTTCGGGAACTAACTTCAATTGATCATTCATTTCTTGCTGAAAATATCTATCTGCAGAACCTCTCGCCATAGCACCTAAAGATCCCATACCTCTATAAGACTTAAATGTTCTTCCCTTATATAAAAAAATTTCACCAGGAGCCTCTTCCGTTCCAGCTAAAAGTGAACCTACCATTATTGTGTCTGCTCCTGCCCCTATTGCTTTTGCCAGATCTCCAGAAAATCTAATACCTCCATCAGCAATTAATGGAATATTATTTTTTTTACAAGCAGAATAAGTCTCACAAATTGCTGAGAATTGCGGAACTCCCACTCCAGCCACTACTCTCGTAGTACAAATAGATCCGGGTCCTATTCCTACTTTTACCGCATCTACTCCTGCTTTTATTAAATCGGAGGCACCTTCTGCTGTAGCAACATTTCCCCCTATAATACTAATATTTTTATTTAGAGATCTTATTTCAGTTATAAACTCTAAAACTCTTCTAGAATGACCGTGTGCTGTATCCACTACTATTGCATCAACACCTGACTCAATCAATGCATCTGTTCTTGCCAAGTCTTCTTTATTTATTCCCACTGCAGCAGAAACCCTTAGTCTTCCCTCAGAATCTTTTGTGGCTCTAGGAAATTTTGCACTTTTTTCAATATCAGAAACAGTAATTAGTCCTACACATTTATACTTTTTATCCACTACTATTAATTTTTCTACCCTAGTACTCTTTAAAGCAACTATTGCATCCTCCCTATTTACAGTATCAGGAACAGTTACTAAATTTTCTTTTGTCATTAGTCTTTCTACAATTTCATCAGGATCTTTTGCAAAACGAGCATCTCTGTTAGTAATAATACCAAGCAAAATACCTTTATCATCAGTAACTGGAAATCCTGAAACTCCATGAACTTTTTTAAGATCCATAACATCTTTTAATTTTGCATTAGGCCTAACTGTTATAGGATTAACTACCATACCTGATTCAAATCTCTTTACTATTTCTATTTCCCTTACCTGTTCATCTATTAAATTATTTTTATGAATGACCCCGATTCCACCTTCTTGAGCCA
This sequence comes from Alphaproteobacteria bacterium MarineAlpha9_Bin1, assembly GCA_002937675.1. Lineage (GTDB taxonomy): Bacteria > Pseudomonadota > Alphaproteobacteria > TMED109 > TMED109 > MarineAlpha9-Bin2. The sequence continues at coordinate 3,601 of PTKJ01000085.1, forward strand.
TAGCTATAGCTAATTTTGACTCTGTTACCGTATCCATTGCAGAAGATATCAAAGGAATATTAAGTTTAATCTTTTTTGTGAACAAGGTTGTGGTATCTGCGCTTCCTGGAAGAACGGAGGAGGAAGCGGGTTTTATTAAAACATCATCAAATGTATATACTTCATCTAATTTCAATAAAGCCTCACCTACTAAGCTTTCTTTTAATAAGAATATACAGTACTATCTCATTCCACTACATCTTGTCTATAATTAAGTCCAACTAAAAAAATCTCTGCAGAATCTTTTCGACTAGAAACTGGTTTATATCTCTTAACGTATTGGAAATTATATTTCAATATATTAACAAAAGAAGTAATCTCTCCACCTGTAATTATCTTACAACAAAAATTACCATTGTTTTTTAGAAATATACAAGCAACCTCAAACGCCTTTTCTGATAAAATTTGAGATCTAATTTGATCCGTACTTTTATGACCTATAGAATTAGGAGCCATATCGGAGATAACTACATCTACATTAATAAAACGTTTTTTTATTAAATTAATTACTTTCTCATCTTTTATATCTCCATTAATAAAATGAACTCCGTTTATTAGTTCCATTTTCTTAATGTCGATAGCTACTAAATTTCCATGTTTAGATGAGCTAATCAATTTTGATACAACTTGACTCCAGCCACCAGGACTTGAGCCCAAGTCTAAAACATTATCCCCTTTTTTAAATAACTTAAATTTATTATTTAATTCTATTAGTTTATATGCAGATCTAGAACGATAAATTCCCTCTGAAGCAGCTATTGAAAAGGGATCATTTATCTGCCTTTCTAGCCATCGACGCGACGAAATACTTCTTTTTCCCTTGCTAATCCTTTTTTTTAAACGTCTAATATTTTCTACACCAGAATTCATTATAAAACACCTAAAAAATAAAATATTAAACTTTATTTATTCTCAATACCTTCTAACATCGCTTCTACTATATGTCTTTGCACTTTCCCTGTTGTGCTTCTTGGGATTTTTTCCTTATTTATGTGTAAAATTGTTTTTGGCTGTTTATATCCTGCTAATTTATTTCTACACATATCTATCAATTCTTTCTGGATAACCTCAAATTCTTCTTCATTGGATATGGCTACTAAAGCAACAGGAGTTTCACCCCATTCAACACTTTTACTTTTTACTACAATAGCTTCAAAAACATTCTTGTGACTAAGTAATACTCTCTCTATTTCAGCAGGATATATATTTTCTCCTCCCGATTTAATTAAATATTTTTTTCTATCTACGAAATCCAAGCTTCCATTAACATTCCTTTTCATTACATCTCCCATATGAAACCATCCGTTTTTAAATTCCTCTTTATTTATTGTTTCTGCATTCCAGTAGCCGCTGAAGAGAGTAGGGCTCTTTAATTTACATTCTCCTGGAATTCCAAATCCTACTTCCTCGTCATCATCATTAACTAATTTAACTTCACATAAACTACTTTGAGTTTTTGAAAGAGAATAATTAAGAGAATTTATAGGAATAAAATTTCCTGACGCTGGAGGTAAGCCAGTCTCAGTAGAACCAAATGAATTAAAATATGGAGTGCGAAGCAAACTGGTTATTTGGACTATTTGCTTTTTAGGTATTAAATCTGCCATTGCACCCATTATTTTGATATTCTTAGGTTTAATAGGATTGTTAAGCAAATCTTTAATAAATTTTTCTAACATGCCAGGCATTAACACTAACCATGATATTTTAAATTCTTTTATTAATTGTATAATTTTTAATGATTTAAACCCATCAATAAAAGCAACAGATCCCCCAATAATTAATGAACCAATAGCTAAGTCTGTTGAAGCCATATGAAACATTGGAGGCCAAGCTGGAAAAGTATCTTCAGAATTTATCCCATATTCCATACAACAGTACATTATCCTGGCTATAACTGCTCTATGCGATATTACCGCCCCTTTTGGATAACCGGTTGTACCGGAGGTGTATAAAATTATTAAAGGATCCTCTCCTCTTCCTATAGATTCTCCAGAATATAATTTACATTTTAATAACTCTTTTT
>PTKJ01000086.1 GCA_002937675.1 Alphaproteobacteria bacterium MarineAlpha9_Bin1
TAAATTCTCCACCCACGCGGCTGGGTTCTTTTCCTTACTATAAAGACCTTTTGTTATAGTCCAGCTCATCACTTTCTGCAGCCGCTGCTGCAAACGGCGTGCAGTTTCATTTTTTTCGTACCAGATAGGCTGTAAGACACGCTCAAAATCCTGCGAGGTTAATTCGCCTACAGGTTTATTATCTAATGTGGAAAAAGCCATAAGTGCGAAGCGTCTGTATCCACTGCTTGGCATGTTTGGTGTTCTTCCATGCTAATTTCCTCTGCTGATAGCATTCTTCCGCCACCTGGGAAAACCGCACCGACTGGTGGTGCTGTTCTCTGTGTCTACGTTCCTGCCTCTCCCGTAAAGGGTTTTGTCCTTGATTCAACTGTTCCTGATACTGATTCCGCCTGGAGCGTGCCTGGGAAATCGTAACCTCAGGATACCTCCCCAGTCCCATTTCATGCGCGCGTCCGTTTTTCATAAACCGAAAACTCCATTTTCCTGTCTGCCTGGATGATTTTCTAAAATACAACCCTCCCCCATCATGGCGTTTCTTATGAAGGGGTAAGCCGTGAAGTATTTTCTGTGTCAGCATGTTCGTTTTCTCCCAGTCCACAAATGGGTCCACAAGTCCACGTGAACTTTCCTAAATTACTATGAACAATGCTGATGAGGGGATGTCAATGAAAAGCCTGTGGAGCCTCACTGTTTGACGTACGCTGACGTGCCATAGTCAGGTAAGTGGCGGACAGGAAGGGATTCGAACCCTCGAAACAGTTACCCGTTTACCTCCTTAGCAGGGAGGCGCCTTCGACCACTCGGCCACCTGTCCATCTATGTTTTTAAGGTGAGGTATTCAATATGTCAAACTGCATATGATAAATTATTTTGCATTACTTTAAGGTATAGGAATTTCAACTCCTAATGAAGGAACATCATAACCTCGAATAACGGTATCACGAGATGCGATTTCTTTATACCAGCGTAAAACATTAGGAAATTTGTTCAAATCTATGTTTTGCCATTCAAATCTTGAGATCCACGGCCATGAGGCTATATCAGCTATTCCATAATCTTCACTTGCTATATGTCTACTCAGCGCTAACCTTTTATCCAAAACCCCATATAATCTTAGGGCCTCATAGTAATACCTTTCTTCAGCATAAGGTGCCTTTCCTTTGTTAAATTTAATGAAATGATGTACTTGACCTAACATAGGACCAAGAGAGGCCATTTGAAACATAAGCCATTCATCTCTAATACAAGTCTCCTCTCTTGATTTAGGCATAAACATTTTTGTTTTCTCAGAAAGATAAATCAAGATAGCACCTGATTCCATCATTGAGATATTTGTGTCATGATCGTAGATAGCTGGTATTTTATTATTTGGACTTAACTTAAGAAATTCTTTATCAAATTGTTCATCTTTAGTTATATTGATTGGTTTAACGTTATATTTGAGATCACATTCTTCAAGCATTATAGAAATTTTTCTACCATTTGGTGTACTCCATGTATATAAATCTATCATTACTTATCTTTCTATTTTTTAACTTGATCTGGGCGCGGCGAACCTTCTGGTCTCTGCATCTCAAAAATATTATCTACTACAGAATAATCTAAATAACCTAAACGAGATAAAGGCTTAATCTTTTCTAAATTAACTTTTCCATCATCCAATACCTCATCTTTAATATGTATTCCAACTACATGCCCAAGAACCATTCCATTATATTCGTTATTATCTAGAGTTGGAAGATCTATAATTTTATATAATTTACACTCCATATTTATTGGAGATATAGCTAAACGAGCAGGAGATATAAGTTTTGATTCTAGTACTTGTAATTTAGCAATATCTATTTCACTTTCGTTAGGATTGAAAGGTGCAGTTGTTTCATTCATTTTATCCTTTGCCACATAAGGCACTATATTAACAACAAACTCTCCATTATCTCTAATATTACTTATTGTATCTTTATGCCCACCCATAGGTTGTTTACCATTAGTAGCATACATAACCATAGGAGGATCTGCAGCAACACCATTAAAAAAACTATAAGGAGCACAATTAAGAATTTCATCTTCACTTATACTTGTAATCCAAGCAATTGGCCTCGGAACTATACATGACTTAAAGGGGTTATATTTTAAACCATGATCATTTTTATCTGTCTCATAAAACATTGCTTTCTTCCCTGGTAATTAATTTTTTAATAATCGTAATATAACTTCATTTACAATTTTTGGATTTGCTGTACCTCCAGTTTTTTTCATAACTTGTCCAACAAACCAACCTAATAACTTTTCATTACCACTCCTATATTGCTCTACTTGCTTATTATTTTCATCAATTACATCTTTAACCATTTTTTCAAGTTCGTCAGTATTACTTATTTGTTTTAATCCTTTTGATTCTACTATTTGTCTAGCATTTCCTCCCTTAGTAAACATTTCTTCAAATACATCTTTTGCAGTTCTACCTGATATAGTCCCATCTTGAATTAAATCTAATAATTCCCCCAATTGTTCTGAGTCAACTGGAGATTCATCAATAGATTTTCCAAGATCGTTCAACATCCCAAAAAAATTAGTTATTATCCAATTCGCTGTAAACTTAACATTTCTTCCTACCACTACTTTTTCAAAAAAGTTTGCATGCTGTATATCTGCTGTTAAAACTCCAGCATCATATGAACTGAGATTATACTCTTTCTCAAATCTTTCTTTCTTTTTATCAGGTAGTTCAGGTAGTTCTTTTTTAAGTCTATTTATACGTTGTAAATCTACATGAAGTGGTAGCAAATCTGGGTCAGGAAAATATCTATAATCATGAGCCTCTTCTTTTGATCTCATAGAGCGTGTTTCATTTTTGTTGGGATCATAAAGTCTAGTTTCTTGTTCTACCTTTTCCCCTCCTTCTAAAACTTCAATTTGACGATTTGCCTCAAATTCAATAGCCTTCATCATAAATTTGACTGAATTCAAATTTTTTAATTCGCATCGAGTGCCTAGTACATCTCCTTCAGTTCTAACTGATACATTAGCATCACATCTAAGTGAACCTTCATCCATATTTCCATCACAAGTATCAATATATCTTACTATTGACCTAAGTTTTCTTAAATATGCACCTGCTTCTTTCCAATCTCTCATATCAGGCTTAGAAACAATCTCCATGAGAGGAATACCAGATCGGTTAAGATCTATAAATGATAGATTGGGATCCTGGTCATGCGTTGACTTGCCTGCATCCTGCTCAAGATGTAAACGTTCAATTTCCACTCTTTTTGAACTTCCATCTTCAAGACTAATGTCTATCCAACCCTCACCAACTATAGGAGACTTAAATTGTGAAATTTGATAACCCTGAGGTAAGTCTGGGTAGAAATAATTTTTCCTATCGAACACAGAAATTTCATTAATTTTTGCATTGAGTGCATGGCCGGTTTTAATTGCTTGATTAACTGCTTCTTTATTTATGACTGGTAACATTCCTGGCATAGCAGCATCCACAAAACTTACTAGAGAATTAGGTTCAGCCCCAAAGTCACAGGCAGCCCCTGAAAAAAGTTTTGATTTACATTTAACCTGAGCATGTACTTCTAAACCTATAACCATTTCCCACAAGAATTTTTCTCCTTTTAGTTTAATTGGATTACTCATGAAACTATACCCTGCTCAATTTCCATACTTCTAAAATTAGCTGAATCCTCTAAAACACTTGCAACACTCAAAATACTTTCCTCATCAAAGGGACGACCTATTAACTGAAGACCCAACGGTCTCTTATTATTATCTAAACCAGAAGGAAGAGAAATAGCAGGTAAACCTGCTAAACTCGCTGGCACCGTAAATATATCATTTAAATACATCTCCACAGGGTTATGACTCTTCTCACCAATTTCGAATGCACCGGCAGGCGTAGTTGGGGTTAATATCGCATCACATTTTTCAAATGCGATATTAAAATCCTGCACAATTTTTGTTCTCACCTTCTGCGCTTTTAGATAGTAAGCATCATAGTATCCAGCAGAAAGCACATAAGTACCGATTAAAATTCTTCTTTTAACTTCTGCACCAAATCCTTCAGATCTCGTTTTGGAATATAAATCATCAAGACTAGTTATATTATTAGCTCTAAATCCATATTTAATACCGTCATATCTAGCCAAATTCGCTGAGGCTTCTGCAGGAGCTACAATATAATAAGCTGGAAGAGCATAGGGTGTATGTGGCAAAGATATATCAATAATATTCGCGCCCGCACTTTTTAACCATTCTATTCCCTGTTTCCAAATATTCCGCACATCATCTGATAATCCAGAAATTTGATATTCACCTGGAATGCCAATTGTTTTCTCTTTTATGGATTGAGAACACGCGGTTAAAAGATTTGGAACTTTTTTATCCACAGAAGTAGAATCCATAGTATCAAAGCCACTTATCTGTTCTAGAATTATAGCCGCATCTCTGACAGATCTTGCAATCGGTCCCGCCTGATCTAAGGAGGAGGCAAAAGCTATTATTCCCCATCTTGAACATCTACCATATGTAGGCTTAAGCCCTACTACACCGCAAAAAGAGGCTGGTTGCCTAATAGATCCACCTGTGTCAGTACCAAGAGCTGCAGAACATAGTCTAGCTGAAACTGCTGCAGCTGACCCACCTGAAGAACCTCCTGGAACTAATTTTTTTTCTCCTTTGCTCCATGGATTTAATACCACCCCATTATTACTTGTTTCATTTGATGAACCCATTGCAAACTCATCCATACTCGTTTTACCTATAATAATTCCTCCAGATTCCAATAACTTTCTGGTTACGGTAGATTCATATTGAGGAACAAAATTTTCTAAAATTTTGGAACTGGCATTAGTTTCCTCGTTCTTCGTGCAAAATATATCTTTTACAGCTATAGGAACACCATCTAAAGGAAGAACTTTATTTCTTTTTCTCCTATCATCAGATAGCTCAGCATTTTTTAACGATTTTTCAGGATTGACCCTAACAAAGGCATTTAATATTTTATCTTCTAATATTTTATCTATATACGTTTGTACCAATTCCTTAGCAGAAAAACTTTTATTACTTAAGCCATTGATTACTTCCTCCACACCTAAATCACTGAGTTTACCCATATCACTCTATTACCTTAGGTACAGAAAAAGAATTTTTCTTCTTTTCCTTAGAATTTTTGACTATTTTATCAGCATATCCCCCATCTAAGACTTCATCTTCTCGCTCTCTAAGGCTCATTCCTGATACCCCAGTCATCGGTTTTACATTTTTAACGTCTACCTCATTTAATTGCTCTACCCAATTAAGTATTTGACTAAGTTCTCTCGTGAAAATATCTATCTCAGAGTCATCAATATGAATTTTTGCCAGATTTGCAATACGAATCACGGTCGCTCTATCTAAAGACATTTTTATACCTATACAACCCTATTTACAGAATAATATTAAAAAATATTGTTTTAAAGTATTATAATAATAAAAATAATCAAGGAACATTTAAAAACAAACCATGAGCAATAAAACCCTT
>PTKJ01000087.1 GCA_002937675.1 Alphaproteobacteria bacterium MarineAlpha9_Bin1
AATTATTAATTGAACAATTGGTAGTTTGAAATTGACTATATGGGGAAAAATAATAGGGGGAGGTACTGGTTTACTCTTAGGTGGTCCTTTAGGAGCAGTTTTGGGTTTAGCTGTAGGTCATGGAGTAGATAAGATAAGAAGTGCAGATAATCGTATATTAAATAATGATCAGCTAAATTTTAAAAAAGATACTTCTCAGTATGAAGACAATGATAGACAAGCGGCTTTCGCAACAGGGGTTATAGTTTTAGCCGCAAAGTTGGCAAAAGTAGATGGAAAAGTTACCGAAGAAGAAATTGAAACTTTTAGAGCAGTTTTTGACTTCAGTAATGAAGATCAGTTAGCTATTGGGAAAATATACAATAAAGCAAAAGAAAGTTCAGAAGGTTTCGAAGCCTATGCTGAGCAACTTGTACAAGTTTTTGGTAAACAAAGAGAGCTATACGTGGAATTATTAAGCTCGCTCTACAAAATAGCTTTTTCTGATGGTATTTTACATCAAAACGAAGAAAATATGATCCGTAAAATTGCACAAATTTTTGGTATGCCCGAAAATACAGTTGAAGCAATTAAGGCTCAATATTTAAGTAAAAATTCTGAAAATTTAGATAGGGATTATAAGTTACTAGGAGCAAGTGTTAGCAGTACAGATGGTGAGTTGAAAAAGGCCTACCATAGTTTAGTAAGACAATATCACCCTGATAAACTTGTTTCTAAGGGCCTTCCCGAAGAATTTATTAGACTAGGAAATGAAAGATTATCAGAAATAAATGAATCCTATGATAGGATCATTAAGTATAGGGAAAAAACTGATACCTAAGCATTATGGTTTCGAAATGAAAATATCTAGAAAGTATAATTCGCCAAATTTTGAAGTTAGAAAGGGCAACTTACTTCCTAATAAAGTGATAATTCATTATACAGGAATGAAAAGTACAAAAAGCGCTTTTCAACGTTTATGCTCTCAACAGAGTAAAGTAAGTAGCCATTATTTGATTAATAGGGACGGAAAAATTTGGCAATTAGTAGATGAAGAGATGTCTTCCTGGCATGCAGGTGAGTCTAGTTGGTTAAATGAAAAAAATTTAAATGATAGTTCCATAGGTGTTGAGTTATGCAATCCTGGGCATGAATTTGGGTATATGAATTTTTCTGAAAAACAGATGCTGTCATTAGAGTGGCTTCTTAAAAGGATAATGGATAAATATAAAATTAGTCCTGAATCTATTTTGGGTCATAGTGATGTATCTCCAGCAAGAAAAAAAGATCCTGGTGAAAAATTTAAATGGGAAAGACTTGCTAAAAAAGGACTTTCTATTTGGCCTACAGAAATAGAGGAATTGCCTAAAGTATATGATAAGCAAGCATTGATATATAAATCTCTTGAAAGCATAGGTTATGATGTTAAAAATCATGTTGAAGAATCTATTATAGCATTTAAGAGACACTTTATTCCTTTTGCTTTGGAAAGCTTTTTATTAGAGGGGGAACTAAAAATTTTAACCTCGGTAGCAAATTATTATAATAAAATAAGGAGAATTTCTTGATTTTTTTATAAAAAATTTTTATTTTAATACATCAGGCAGCTGAGTGATTGCTTTTTATAATTGTGAAAGAGGAAAGTCCGGGCTCCATGGAAATACAGCGCCGGGTAACTCCCGGCAGAGGTGACTCTAGGGAAAGTGCCACAGAAAATATACCGCTTGAAAAAGTAAGGGTGAAATGGCGTGGTAAGAGCACACCGCTTCTTTGGTAACAAAGAAGGCAAGGTAAACCCCGCTGGGAGCAAAACCAAGTAGTGATAACATGCTTTTAGAAGCAACGTAATTTCCAACGTGTTGTCTGGGTAGGTTGCAAGAGGTGTTTGGTAACATTCATCCTAGATGGATAATCACTCTCGACAGAACCCGGCTTATAGGCTGCCTGATCTTCTTTTATTCTAATAATAAGAAATTATTAATTTCAGGGCGATAATTAAATTTGTAATTAGGTCAAACTATATTTGACGCCCATAAATTCCCATGATATTACTATATTATCCCATGATTTACCAAATGTGAGTTTTGGAATACTTGGGATATCATATAGGGGAAAGGGTTTTGTCTGATTTTATAGGAAGATATTTAAATAAGGTTGATAGGAAGGGAAGAGTAAGTGTTCCTGCCGTATGGCGTCCTAGGCTAACGAGAGAAGATTTTTCAGGAATTGTAGCTCAAGCAGGAGTTACAGAGAAGGCAATAGAAGCCTATCCTAGAGATTATTTAGAAATTATTCAAAGCAAATTGGACCAAAATGATCCTTTATTGGAAGAAACCGAGTTTGAGTCAACTATTCTTTTTGGGGGATCAATGCTGCCTTTTGATAAAGAAGGAAGAGTGAACTTATCTGAAAATTTTAAAAAGGAAGTGGGAATTGATTCGGAAGCGTTATTTGTAGGAATGGGAAGAAAATTTAGAATATGGGATCCTAAAAATTTTGATAAATACTTGGATAGAGCCAAATCTTACATGGATAACCGTAGGAAGAAGATGGATACTAATGTCAGATAAAAATTCATATATACAAGAAATCAATGATTACGTTCAACACAATAGAAGAGATCATATCCCTGTATTATTGAATGAAGTTAAGACAAAATTAAATATTAAGGAAGGACATACCTATATAGATGGCACATACGGGTCTGGTGGACATACTGAAATGATATTATCGTCTGCAAATTGTAGAGTAATTTCTATAGATAGGGATCCAGCTGTTAAGAAATTTGCAGAAAAAAGCAAAAAGAAATTCCCTGAAAATTTTGACTTAATTCTGGGAAAAATTGGTGATTTGGAATCTCTATTGAAAGCAAAAGGAGTTAGCAATATTGATGGGGGAATTTTATTTGATTTAGGTGTTTCATCCATGCAATTAAATAATAGTTTAAGAGGTTTTTCATTTAGGTTAGATGGTCCTTTAGATATGCGTATGGATCAGAAAGGAGAAACTGTAGAAGATATAATTAAAAATAGTGATGAACCTACTTTAGTTAAAATTATTAATACTTATGGAGAAGAAAACAAAGCTAAACGTATAGCAAAAGCTATAGTTAAAAACAGGAAAATAAAAAATATAAAAACTACTTTTCAATTAGCCGATATTGTTAGATCAGTTGTCGGAAATACAGGAAATAAAAAAATTGATCCAGCCACTAAAACTTTTCAGGCTTTTAGGATAAAAGTCAATAATGAATTAGAGGAAATTAAAAAAGCTTTAATAGCTGCAGAAAAATTATTAACACCTGGAGCCAGGTTAGTAATAATTAGTTTTCATTCGTTAGAAGATAAAATAGTCAAATCCTTCTTTAAAGAGAAATCTGGAAAATATTCAAATCCTTCGAGGCACGCGGTTTTACTCAACGAGGAGCTGTCCTACCCCCTCCCTGTAGCAGCTCCTCTAAGTCCTTTAAATGACCTTGAATTTGAAGATACAAAAATTTTTAAGGCCTCCTTTAAAATCATAAACAAGAAAGTTATTAAAGCCAGTAAAAATGAAATGAACCAAAATCCTCGTTCAAGATCGGCAAGATTAAGAGCAGCTGAGAGATTGGACAATAGAATGGAGTACGCTGCGTGAAAAAATCAGCAATATATATAGTAGTGTTAGTTGCAATATTTTCTACTACGTGGTCAATGATAATTAATAATAATATCAATTCTATTAACGAGGAAATAGATCAGGTTGTTCAAAAACAAATAGATTTAGACATACAGATTAGACTGAAAGAAGCTGAACTAGCTTTTATAACTAATCCTAAAAATCTAAAGAACTTAAACACCAATTTTTTAAATCTAGTTTCCAGACCTCTAACAGATATTAGAAGTTTAAATAATATATATAAAAATTCTATCAAAATTACTAGGGCAAAAACTTTAGTTAATAAGGAGATAAACTAATGGTTACAAGTTTTTTTTTAATTAATAATAAAATGGAGAAAAATAATGTCTATTAATGTTAGTGTTCCTCCTACTCATGAGCTTAAACCACGTATAACCGTAATAGGTGTTGGTGGTGCAGGCTGTAACGCAGTGAATAATATGATATCCTCGCACCTTGAAGGGGTAGAATTTATTGTTTCAAATACTGATGCTCAATCTATAGCAAATTCTATGACTGAAATAAGAGTACAATTAGGAGCAAATGTTACTCAAGGATTAGGGGCAGGTGCGCGACCAGACGTGGGACGTGCTGCTGCTGATGAATCAATAGATCAGGTGCTAGAACATATTGAAGGAACTCATATGTTGTTTGTAACCGCTGGAATGGGCGGTGGAACCGGAACGGGAGCAGCTCCAGTCATAGCTGCCGCTGCAAAGGAAAGAGGCATATTAACTGTTGGAGTAGTAACTAAACCTTTTCATTTTGAAGGAAGTCATAGAATGAAAATAGCAGAAAAAGGAATACTAGAGTTAGAAGATACAGTTAATACGCTTATAGTTATTCCGAACCAAAATTTATTCAAGATTGCTAATGCCCAGACAACTTTTGCTGATGCATTTAAAATGGCTGATAAAGTTTTGTATTCTGGAGTAAGAGGAGTAACAGATTTGATGGTTATGCCAGGCTTGATTAATTTAGATTTTGCGGATGTCAGATCTGTTATGATAGATGTGGGAAAAGCGATGATGGGCACTGGAGAAGCAGAAGGAGAGAATAGAGCTCTCGATGCTGCTGCTGCTTCTATCGCTAATCCTTTGTTGGATGATGTATCACTAGCAGGTGCAAGAGGAGTTCTTGTAAATATTACTGGAGGTCCTGATTTAACTCTATTTGAAGTAGATGAAATTGTGGATCATATCAGACAACAATCTGATGCTGAGGTTAATCTTATTTTTGGTGCTACCACCGATGAAGATATGACTAATAATATTAGAGTTTCTGTAGTTGCAACAGGAATCGGTGGTGAAGCTGAAAAAAATCCTGTAGAGAACATGCTATCATCGATTAATACTTTAGAAAACATTACTGAGAATGCAAGCAAAATTGACACAGATGATGCCCTTGAAGATTTAGAAAAAGAAAATTTTTCATCCTTCAAAACTCCAGTCAAAGAAGATGGTAAAGAGTCATACGAAGATACGGGAGATACAAGTCTTTTAGAAAAGGAACAGTCCATTAATGTCAAAATAGATGAAAATAAAATGGAGAATGAGTTTATCCCTCCTGAGCCTGAGAAAGTAGACAATGAATCGTTAGTAGCTCAAACTTCTATGTCTAATCAAAAGGTTGATCCATTTAAAGAAGCTGAACTTCTTAATGCATCTTCTAAAACTGATTATTCTATCGAAGAAAAAGCCACTAAAGAACTGGACACTAAAAAAGAAGTTAAAGAAGAAGCTCAAGAAGAAGCTCAAGAAGAAGCTCAAGAAGAAGCTCAAGAAGAAGCTCAAGAAGAAGCTCAAGAAGAAGCTCA
>PTKJ01000088.1 GCA_002937675.1 Alphaproteobacteria bacterium MarineAlpha9_Bin1
AATTTGCTAGTTCTAAAGATACAGTTCCTGAAGCACATAGTGCGCAATCAACGTCTGAATAAATATTATATTTTTCATCTAAATTATCCGTTATATAATATTCTAGTCCTACATTAATTAAATATTTTTCAATATGATTTTTGAGAGAAGGTAGTGTTACTATAAAAAACTTTATATTATTAAAATATTTAGTAAGCTGCACAGCCACCTTTACAAACACAGGCATTAATTTTCTAATTTCCGTTAATCTACTACCTGGCAAAATTGCAATTTTAAGATTATTTAAATCTATTGTTTCTTTTTTAGTAATAGTTTTGGTTTCATCATTATTCATTCTAAAAATTCCTGCATGTCCAACAAATTCTGTATCTAATCCTTCAGATGTAAAATATTTTTTTTCAAAAGGGAATAACACTAACAAAAGATCTAAAAATTTTGACATTTGTTTAGCTCTATATGCTTTCCATGCCCAAACAGTCGGAGCAACATAATGAATTTTTTTTAAGTTTTTAATCTTACATACTTTTTTTTGAATTCTAAGATTAAACCCAGGTGAATCTATAGTTATCAAAATATTTGGTTTATTCAAGTAAATAGATTTTTCCGTTAACTTGAGTAACTTAATAATTTTATATATTTTAACAACTACCTCCAATATACCCATAACAGAGATTTCTGACATATCAAAAATAGGATTTAATCCTTCTTTTATCATTTTAGGGCCACCTATCCCCACAAATTTAATAGGATTTTTATTTAATTTTTTTAATTGATAGATCAGATCAGCACCTATCTGATCCCCTGAAGCCTCTCCAGCGATTATAAATATAATATTTCTATTATCGTTACTAGATTGCAAAAACTACATTCCCTTAATAAAAATATTATTCTTATTTGCCATAGATATAGTTTCTTTGTAATCGATTATTAGAACCTCATTAGCTTCTAAAACAATACCTGCTAGGCCTCGTCTGGCTATTTGTTTTACTGTATCACTACCAATTGTAGGCCTATCAACTCTTTTATCTTGATGTGTTTTTAAAACTTTAACTAGAATAGCTTCTCCGGACAATTTCATATATTTTTCTACCCTAGATATCATTTCGCTAGTACCTTCAACTGCCTCTAGCGCAAGAATTATACCATCTTCAATCACAAGTGATTGCCCTATATCTAATTCCCCTATGCTTTTTGCAATTTTATATCCAATTTTTATATCCTTAAGATGAGACTTACCTGGAGAAATTTTTCCCATAACTCCTTTTTTAGATAAAATATTGGATAATATATTTTCTATAGCTATTATTTTAAATCCTTCCACCTCTAGTGCTTTTGCCAAACTAGACAAAATACTATTATCACCCAATATTTTATTAGTATTTTTTGCTAAAAATTTTGTTGTCCATAAATCAGGAACCATGCTTTTAATAGGCGGACGTCTAATTCCACCTATCATAATTATCTCGTCAATATCATTATCTCTAGCAAATTTTATAGCATTACCTATTTTATTTAGATGTAAAATAAAATCAGATTTAAATTTCTTCAGAACTTCATCACCATGTTCATTTATAACTATTAAAGAATAAGGTTTTCCTAATTCAATACATTTTTCAATAACTTGAACTGGAAGACTACCGTCCCCTGCAACTATAGCTAGCTTAGATGCTTTTTGATCCATTTTTCGGCTGACAAATTGCACGCGTAGTATCTCCTATAATAAAATTCACTATATCCATAACTGGCTCATTTTTTCCAAACTCTTCAGAAACATCAGCGAGTCTTTCTTGTATAGTTCCTTCAGGTGCAAATAATAGTCTATAGGCCTTTCTAAGATCATGAATAATTTTGCGAGAAAAATTCCTTCTTTTTAATCCTATTATATTTAGACCAGATAAATTAGCCCTATTCCCTACTACGGACCCATAAGGTATCACATCACTATCAACTCCTGACATTGCACCTACCATTGAATGACATCCTATTCTCACAAATTGGTGCACACCACTTATACCTCCCAAAATAGCAAAATCATCTATAGATACGTGTCCTGCTAAGGAAACATTATTAGCCAAAATAACATTATCACCTATTGCACAATCGTGTGCAATATGAACTCCTATCATAAGAAGACAATTATTACCTATTTTTGTCACCAAACCTCCTCCTTTAGTCCCAGGATTTATGGTAACATATTCTCTAAAAGTGTTATTATCCCCTATTATCAGATCGGATTTTTCACCTTTAAACTTTAGATCTTGTGGAGGATTACCAATTACTGCAAAAGGATAAATAATATTCTGTTTTCCAATAACTGTAGAACCCATAATTACTACATTAGATTTAATCAACGAAGATTCTTTTACTGTTACTTCAGGTCCTATAATTGAATAAGGCCCTATTTCTACATTGGTCTCTATTTTTGCTTTAGAATCTACTATGGCAGTTGGATGTATCTTGGTCATTATTTGGCCATTATCATTGCAGAAATAGTCGCCTCTGCCACAACTTCATCTTCTACAAATACCTTACAGCCAAAACGCCAAACATTATTTCTCCTCCTATTGCAAATGGTATGAATCATTAATTGGTCTCCAGGGATAACGGGTTTTCTAAATCTTCCGCGATCTATTGACAAAAAATACACCAGACTTCCTTCTGCTTTTGACCCTAATGACTCCACAACCAGAACAGCAGTGGTTTGTGCCATAGATTCAATTATTAAAACTCCTGGCATAATCATTTGGTTAGGAAAATGACCTGTAAAGAAATTTTCATTTGCCGTCACATTTTTTATTCCTATTGCAGATTTATTCTTCTTAATTTCTATTACTTTATCTATTAAAAGCATAGGATATCTATGTGGAATTTTTTTTAAAATTTCTTGAATATTCAATATATCTAATTCATTTTTAGTCTTTTGATTTTTCATTTATACCCCTAGCTAGATGCTTTAATTTTACTGCTTGTCTATGGTATTGAGTCAAGCTTACAGCCGGAGTACCAGCTATTCTTTTTCCACTTTTTACATTCCTGGTTATACCGGTTTGCCCTGCTGCTTGAACTGCTTTTCCAATATGTACATGTCCACCAATACCTACTTGACCTCCAAACATGCAAAAGTCTTCTATTACAGCACTTCCTGCAATTCCTACTTGTCCTGCTATAGCACAATGTTTTCCAATTTGAACATTATGTGCAACATGTACAAGATTATCCAAAAAACTACCATCACCTATGACAGTGTTATTAGTACTCCCCCTATCAATACAACAATTAGCACCAATTTCAACATTATCACCTATAACTACCTGTCCTACCTGAGGAATTTTAATATGACCTTTATTAGTAGGCGCAAAGCCAAAACCACTTTGGCCTATTCTAACCCCTGAATATATAACTACGTCGTCACCTATGTCTGCACACTCAATTGAAACTCCAGAAAAAATTTTTGTTCTGGCTCCTACTGTAACATTAGGCCCAATATGCACACCAGAAGATATTTCGACAAAATCTTTTAACACTACTCCATCGGAAATGACGGTAAATGATTCAATTTTAACCTTCTTTCCAATTTTACAAGAATTAGATATATCCGCATTACCACTTACTTCGGGATTAGAAGGTATTTGTGGATGAAACTTTTGAGCAATTTTAGCATAACTCGCATGAGGGTCAGATGATATAATGCATGCAATACTTTTAGGAACAATTTTAGGATCGTAGTCTTCCATAATACATGCAGAAGCTAAAGTGTTAAACAATTTATGAGAAGTTTTTTTTATTGCTATAAAAGTAATTTCTCCACTCTTAGCACTATCCAATGATCCAATGCCATGAATTAATAAACTAGGATCGTGTTTATCATATACCCTACCACCACAAATTTTAGCCAATACTCCCAAAGAAAATGGTCCTTTTAAAAAGTGAAATCTTGAATTATACATTCTACATAATACCTATTCACCAGGTTCATCCTTACTAGACTTCTTCAATTCATCTATGTCTATTGAAGGCATTTCTTTGTTTAAATTTTCTATTACTATTTTTGAAATATTTATACTATCAGCAGCAAGAACAACAGTTGATGTGTCTAGAACAGCTGCTAATCCCCTTTCCCTAGCTATATTAGTTATTATTTGAATAGATTTTCTTTGTATAATATTAATACTTTTTTTCAAAATCTGTTCTAATTCTTTATTTTTTTCTGCAATAACAGACTGTAACTTTTCAACCCTACTTCTAAAATCTTGCTCTAATTTATTAAATTCATCCACTGGCAGTATCGATCTTTGAACGCCTAACTCATCTTGTAATAATTTTAATTCTTCTTCTTCTTTAGTAACGATAGCCGTGTATTCCTTCTTTAATCTATCAAGTTCCTTTCTTACTTCAACAGCAGCAGATGAACGAGCTACTATATATTGCATATCAATAACAACTATAGGAAAATTATTTTTTACGCTATTATTTGACTCTGCATTCTCATTATTTACATCCACATCATCTTGCGAATATGAATGTGAACTTAAAAACACTAGAACAAAAATTGAACATAAAAAATACTTATATATGTTTATAATAAATCTAATCATTTTTTTTCCATCATATTTTAAATAAGTTATTAAAAAAAAGTTCCAATACCAAAATTGACAACTTCAGTTTTATCATAGTCTTCTTTTATTATGGCTTGAGTAATATTTATGCTTATAGGACCAAATGGTGATTGCCATTGCACTCCTGCCCCAATGGTTAATCTAGGTGAAAAATCATCATGATAAGGGGAACTTGATCTATCTATTCCAGAAATAGAGCCTAAATTACTAAATAATGTAGCTCTTACTCCCAATTCAGGTGGAAGACCTATTCCGAAAGTTGCATTTACACCACCTACATAATAGTAATTTCCACCCAAAGAATCCAAGCTAGATTTATCTCTAGGACCTACGCCAGCTTGCTCAAACCCCCTAAAATTATTACCACCTAGAAAAAATCTATCTGATAGTAGAATATCTTGATCTAATCCAACAACTATGGCGGCATCCATTGTAAGTCCAAAAATTATTTGTTTATCATTGTATGGAATATAGTACTTATTGCTGTTAGTAATTTTAAAATAGTCTTTATCTCCTCCAATACCTGCGAGTGAAGCATTAGCACTTGAAGAAAACCCCTCTGTTGGATTTAATCTATTATCTAATCTGTCATAGGTAAAAGAAGTATTGAATGTTG
>PTKJ01000089.1 GCA_002937675.1 Alphaproteobacteria bacterium MarineAlpha9_Bin1
CTGAATTGTCAGTTGATAAATTATTATTTGAATTTTTTTTAGTTATGACTTCAGAAGTAATATTTTTTTTAAGATCTGGTATGACTTTGGGTTTTTCTGGTATTTTTTGGGATAAAGGAGGTCTTCCAACTCTAGGCTTTCTAGAGATTAAAACTTGACTGCCACAATTTGGGCATTCTGGTGTAGGTTTATTCATATCGTAGAATTTTGTACTACAATCACTACATATATGCTTTTTTCCCCATTCAAGTTTTGACATTATCTTCTCCTCTTTTGTTTAATGTATAATTTGTGTTAGTCATTTAACTATATAGCTTTCAAAAAGAATTTTAAATTGAATAGTTTACTTTAATATTCTTTTAAAGTTAAATAAGAAATTTATGATGATACATAATAATAAAATATCCGATAATCTAATTTCTTTTACTAGTAAAAAATTATCAGGAAAAATTTATCCTCCAGCTGATAAGTCTATATCACACAGGTCTCTATTAATCTCATCATTAGCGGTAGGTAAGAGCCGCATTGAAAATTTGCTTGAATCAGAAGACGTAATGCATATGGTTCAAGCTCTAAAGTTGTTGGGCGTTAGAATAGATAAAAATAAAAAAGGAATTTGGGAAGTATTTGGAGTAGGTTTAGACGGCTTTACCGAGCCAGAGTATTTAATAAATTGTGGAAATAGTGGTACTTTAGCAAGGACACTTATAGGTGCAGTTACAGGGAATAGTATTGTTGTTACATTTACTGGAGATAAATCTCTTAATGAGCGTCCAATGGAAAGAGTTATTATTCCTTTAGAAAAGATGGGAGCTCAAATTGTATCAACTGCAAATAATAGACTCCCTTTGACCGTCAAAGGAACTACAAATTTATTACCTATAAAATATGAAAATCCTATTTCTTCTGCGCAAGTAAAAACATCAGTTTTATTAGCAGCCTTGAATGTTAGAGGAGTTACAGAGTTTGTCGAACCATATACGTCTAGGGATCATACAGAAATAATGTTGAAAAAATTTGGGGCAAAAATAAGATTTAAAAGTTCTAAAAACAAAAAAAATGTTGTTTTCATAGAAGGGGGAGTAAATCTTAAAGGTAATGATATTTATGTGCCTTCTGACCTTTCATCAGCCTCTTTTGCTATTATAGCTGCTTCTATAGTGCCTGGCTCATATTTAAAATTAAATAATGTATGTATAAATTATTTTAGAACTGGAATTTTAGATGCCTTGAAAAAAATGGGTGCTGACATAAGCATAACTAATCGAAATAAATGCACTTCAGAAGAGCCAATCGCAGATATAGAAGTGAAATATTCAAAACTAAAAGGATTAGATCTAAAAAGTTATTGTTCTAGTAGAATGATTGATGAATATCCTATTTTATCTATTGCTGCTTCTGTAGCCTCTGGAAAAACCATATTAAGGGGACTTAGGGAATTAAAAGTAAAGGAAAGTAATAGATTTGATGCTATTATAAATGGCCTGAGATCTTGTGGAGTAAAGGTAAATTACAAGGGGGAGGATATAATTATTAATGGTGCTTCCGGTAAAATTAAGGGTGGTACAACAATTAATAGTAATTTTGACCATAGAATTGCAATGTCATTTTTAGTTTTGGGTGGGGTTAGCAAAAATCCTATATCAGTTAAAGGTTGTAAATCTATTTTAACTTCTTACCCTAATTTTCTTTGCCAGATGAATAGCATTGGTATGGATATCAGAAGTAATGACTAAAAACAAAGTAGTGATAGCTGTGGATGGACCGGCAGCATCAGGAAAAGGCAGCTTGTCTCGGAGATTATCGAAAGATTATAACTTGGCACATATGGATTCAGGTAAACTTTATAGGGCAACAGCTCTGATTATCATAGAAAATAATATTAATCCCGAAGAAAAAAACAAAGTAGAACAGTATATTAAAGATATAGACTTTGATGATTTTATATTTGAAAATAAAAAATTATTGTCTGATGAAATAGGTAAAACGGCCTCAATAATTGCAAATTATAAAAATCTAAGAGATTATCTACTGAAGATTCAACGCGATTTTGCATATGTTAAAAATAATGACAAATTAGGAGTAGTTATAGACGGAAGAGATATAGGTACGGTGGTACTACCAGAGGCTAATATAAAGTTTTTTATAACGGCGTCTTTAGATGTTAGAATCACTAGAA
Organism: Alphaproteobacteria bacterium MarineAlpha9_Bin1; assembly: GCA_002937675.1. GTDB lineage: Bacteria > Pseudomonadota > Alphaproteobacteria > TMED109 > TMED109 > MarineAlpha9-Bin2. The sequence continues at coordinate 2,180 of PTKJ01000089.1, forward strand.
GATGGAAAGAGTTGCTTTCCTTAGGATATGATATTATAAAGCGCCATGTAGAACAAGAAATGATAGAGAGAGATGAACGTGACAGCCATAGAACTCATTCGCCATTATTTGCAGCTCCAGATGCAATCTTGTTAGACACCACTAAATTAAAGTTTGATCAGGTATATGTACTAGCGAAAAAATATGTAGAGGTTTTTTTAAGTTAAAGTTTAGAGAGATTCAAATAAACTTAATAGTTTAAGAGTAGAAGATATTTTATTTTACTCATTTATTATATGAATGGATATCAACTTGCAGGAAAAGAAAGAATGACAAAAAATAAAACAAATAATGAAGAAAATTTAATAACAGGAGAATCTTTTGAAGAGCTGTTTTTAAAGCAAAGTGAAAAAGATGAAAAACTAGTTGGTTCAGTAATTAAAGGGACTGTATTAAATATAGAAAAAGAGATGATAATAGTAGATGTGGGTTATAAAGCAGAGGGAAGAATTCCAATTCGTGAATTTATGACAAGCGAGGAGGAAAAAGTACCTAAAATTGGAGATTCGGTGGATGTATATCTAGAGAGGGTGGAAAATAAGTTTGGTGAGGCGGTTTTATCTCGAGAAAAGGCGCGACGAGAAGAAGCCTGGAGTCAACTAGAAATTGCACTCGAGAAAAAAGAAAAAGTAACTGGCACTATATTTGGTAGAGTAAAAGGAGGCTTTACTGTTGATTTAGGAGGTGCAATAGCATTTCTTCCAGGCAGTCAGGTGGATGTTAGACCTACAAGAGATCTTCAGCATTTGGTTGGATCTTCTCAGCCATTCCATCTGCTTAAGATGGATAGAAGAAGGGGAAATATAGTGGTTTCTAGAAGATCTGTTTTAGAAGAAAATAGAGCAGAAGCAAAAGCAGAATTAGTTTCGAATATAAAAGAAGGACAAGTTTTAGAAGGTATAGTAAAAAATATTACTGACTACGGAGCTTTTATAGATTTGGGCGATGCTGATGGTTTGTTACATGTAACAGATATTTCGTGGAGAAGAATTAATAATCCTAATGAAGAATTATCAGTAGGACAAAAAATTAAAGTACAGGTTATTAAGTTTAATCCGGATACACAGCGAATAAGTTTAGGTATGAAACAATTAGAAGAAGATCCGTGGTTGATTGCTAAAGAGAAATATAAAACGGGTACAAAAGCAACGGGAAGGGTAACAAATATTACTGATTACGGGGCATTTGTTGAAATAGAATCTGGTATAGAAGGGTTAGTCCATGTTTCTGAAATGAGTTGGACGAGGAAAAATATGCAACCTGGAAAGATAGTCTCTACTTCTGAAGAAGTAGAAGTGATGATCCTGGAGTTAGATAAGGAAAAAAGAAGAATTAGCCTCGGCATGAAACAGTGCCAGGAAAATCCTTGGAAAGCACTAAAAAAGGACTTTAAAATTGGACAAATTGTTGAAGGAGAAGTTAAGTCCATAACAGAATTTGGATTGTTTATTAATTTAGCAGGAGATTTGGACGGACTAATTCATCTTTCAGATATAGATTGGTCTACTGTCGATGAAGAATATATGAAAAAATATAAAAAAGGAGATATAGTAAAGGCTAAATTACTTGAGATTGATATTGTAAAAGAGAGAGTAAGTCTTGGCATAAAACAATTGACAGAAGATCCAATTGCTTCACGGAAAGATTTAAAGAAAGGTAAAGCGGCGACCTGTGTAATTAAAGAAATTACTAACAAAGAGATGATAGTAGATATAAGTAAGGGAGTAAGGGGTATAATCAAAAAATCTGAACTTGCTAAAGATCGTTCTGAACAGAGATTAGATCGATTTGCTTTGGGAGAAAAGGTAGATGCGAGGATAATGTCTGTTGATTTGAGTAAAAGGGAGGTTACACTTTCAATCAAACAATTGGAAGTAGAGCTAGAAAAGAAGGCTTTGAAAGAATATGGATCAGCAGATTCCGGAGCCTCATTGGGAGATATATTGGGAGCTGCACTAGAGAAAGCACAAGATAAAAAGGTAGATAAAGAAAAATCTAAACCCTCAAAACCCAGTAAAAAGATGGATAAAAAAGAAGCAGAAGTAAAGCAAAAGGCTAAAAATTCTAAAAAAGAATCTTCTGAGAATAAAAGTAAGACAGATAATAGTCAGGATTTAAAAAGCAAATCACCAGATGATAAAACTAAAAATTCTAAAAGTAAAAAGAAACTTTCTGTGGAAAAGAAAGCTAAAAAGAAATAATTTTATTTAATTACTTAGTTGACCCTTTTATAAGCCTCTGTCATTTTTATCTTTGGAATTTTAGTTTTTACTTAGGAATTGAAGATGAAAAGGTCTGATTTGATAAATTCACTGAAGAACAAGCATAAATATTTAAGCTATAACGAGGCAGAAGCTTTGGTAAGTCTAGTATTTAAGGAAATAAGTTCTTCTTTAATTCAAGGAGGAAGAGCAGAATTAAGAGGTTTTGGTTCATTTTCGGTAAGAATTAGAGGTGCTAGAACTGCGAGAAATCCTCGTACGGGAGAAAAAATCGAAGTTTCTGCTAAAAAAATGCCTTACTTTAGAGCTGGAAAAAAATTATACAAATTTTTAAATGAGTAGGATTAAATTTATACTCAAGGTAGCATTTAATAATGATGATTGGTTTAATAAGAAAGTTATTAATACTAATAATTTTTTTCTTTGTTATTTTATTTTCTATTTCAAATAAGGATTATATTTCAATAGGACTTTTACCTTTTAGTAGTAAATTAGAGCTTCCAGTTTTTATCTTTATAATTATAGTTTTATTCTTAGGAATATTTTTAGGAATGATATTTGTGAAAATCTCTAATATAATTAAGAAATAATAATAAATTTTAATACGAAATGATTATGGTTTGAGGACAGGTATTAATGATA
>PTKJ01000009.1 GCA_002937675.1 Alphaproteobacteria bacterium MarineAlpha9_Bin1
TCTATAATATAATATATTATCTTTTTATTAAAAAATTTAAAGGATCAAAATGCCTTTAATTTCTGGACGCTCTGCATTTTTATCTATCCTAAGAGATGAGGGAATCACTCATTTATTTGGAAACCCTGGTACTACTGAACTACCAATTATGCATGCGTTATCTGAATTTCCTGAAATAAATTATATATTAGGACTTCAAGAAGCGATTGTCGTCGCTATGGCAGACGGATATTCTAGAGCAACTGGAAAACTCTCAGCATGCAATGTCCATGTGACACCTGGGTTGGGTAATGCAATTGGAGCCATATACAATGCTAAGTTTGTAGGAAGTCCGATAATAATAACTGCTGGTCAACAAGAACAAGGACATGGTTTAATGGAACCACAACTTTATGGTCCTTTAATCCGAATGGCCGAGCCTCTTGTGAAATGGGCAATTGAAGTCACCAGATTAGAAGATCTTCCAAGAATAATGAGAAGAGCTGCTAAAGTGGCTTTAGCTCCACCTTCAGGTCCTGTATTTATTTCTTTACCTGGAGATATTTTAAATACTGAAAAAAATATTGATCTAGGAGGAGTAACTAGAATTAATGATAATGTTGTCCCTGATGATCAAACAATTTCTAAAATTATAGCACGTATAATTAAAGCTACGAACCCCATGATCATATCAGGGCATGAAGTTGCATGTACAAACGCTTTTGATGAAATTCAAAAATTTGCTGAAATTATAGGAGCTGCTGTATATCAACAAACTGTTACACATGGATCTCATTATCCGTCAGAACATGAAAATTTCATGGGATTTCTTCCTAAAAACCAATCACAGGTAAAAAAAATATTAGACGAATATGATCTACTTGTTTGTGTGGGAAGTGATATTTTAAGAATGTCCGTGTGGAGTGAAGATGAATCTCTACCAAAAAATATGTCAATCTTACACATTGGACTTAGAGATTGGGAAATAGGAAAAAACTATCAAACGGAATTAGCTATTTACGGCCATGTAAAATCTTCTCTTAAAAAAATTAATGAAAAATTTTTAGCAATGAATAATTCTCAATTCTTGAATAGTGCAAAATCAAGAATAGAAAAAATTAAAAATAAAAATTGGTCTTTTAATAAAAAGAATTTGATTTCAGCTACACAAGAATATGCATCTACTGTACCGATAAGACCAGAATGGTTAATGATGAAGATTTCCGAAAATCTTCCAAAAAAATATGTGGTAGTAGAAGAAGGATTAGTTTCAACTAGAACATTATTAAAGTATTTGCCTATAAAAAAACATAATGACTTTTACGGCCTTGCAAGTGGTGGCATTGGTTGGGCTGTGTCAGGTGCTATAGGTGTTTCTATTGCTAACCCAGATAAGACGATAATAACAATTATAGGCGATGGAAGTTCAATGTATGGAATTCAATCTCTTTGGACTGCAGCACATTACAATTTAGACATAGTCTATATTATAGCTAACAATTACGGTTATAGGATAATAAAAGAAAGGCTTGAAGATTTTCATAAAAACAAAAATTTTATTGGGATGGATTTTAAAAACCCTAGCATAGACTTCGTCAAATTATCCGAATCGATGGGAGTTCCTTCTACAAGGGTAAAAGATCCCGATAAAATAGCTAGTGCAATTAAAGACGCAAGCAACTCAAAAGGTCCCCACTTGATCGATATAATAGTAGATAACGGATATGACTAAAATGGTCCATTGGGAGTTAAAATTATTTTTCCCGAGCGATTATAACCTGCAGAATGAGCTACTGCTTTCCTAATTTCCTCAAGGTTATAGGTTTTCTCAATTGGAACATATAAAATATTTTTATCTATAAGAGCTGCAAGGTGATTATAAAGTTCAAAAACTTTTTCTCTACTCATATTTTGTAACCAAGGCATAAGCCAAAAACCAGTAAGAATTAATCTTTTAAAAACTGTTTGATAAGAAGTCATCTCAATATTTTTTCCAGATAACAATCCATAATTCAGTATTGTAGCTTCTTCTGCTAAACAATCTCCTAATCTTAATACTTGATTTCCTCCTACAGCATCTATTGCTAATTTAATATTAGCAGCATTTGTTAAATCTCTAACTTCTTCTGCCAAGTTTTCTGAATCTTCTAATACTATATTAGCACCTATATTTTTAAGCTCATCAGCCAAACCTTTACGTCTAACAACGTTAATTGTTTTTATACCCTCTAATTTAGCCAGACTAATTATACAATGCCCCACTCCAGAATTAGCTGCATCTTGAATTAACCAATCTCCTTCTTTTAAACTAACATATTTTTTTAGCATCAAATAAGCAGTCGCAGGATTTACTTTGAGCATAGATAACTGGAGAGGGTCAACATTACTGGGCAGTAAAATAAGATTTTTATCAGATACCATTTTCTGCTGCACCCAATTTTCCCTATCCAAAGGTAAAACAATATCTCCCTCTTTAAAATCATCAACTGCACTTCCAACTTTTTTCACTCTTGCTACACATTCTGCACCCAATCTTGCAGGAAGATTGGGTGTTACTCCATATCTTCCTTCTATATTCAAAACATCTGCTGGATTAATAGGGCACGCTAACACATCTACTAAAACCTCATTATCCTTGGGGTCATTTAAGTCAGGTACCTTTACGCATTCAATAACTTTTGCTGGACTTCCAAAACTTGCAAACTGTGCTACCTTCATAAAATTTCCTTTGATTAGAAGAAACAGAAAATAATATAGCTGTTTTAATTTATAAACTCTAGAATATTAACGATGGAATATTCATGCAAGATAATCAGTTAAAAAAAAAAATAATAGTATCTGGAATATGGTTTATATATTTTTGTTTTGGTTTTTCCGTCGCTTCATTATCTCCATTAGTACATCACATTACTATTGATTTATCAATTTCTTATAAAAAAATGGGAATTATATTGGGATCTTGGCAATTCGTATATATACTATTTGCTATACCTGCTGGATATATTCTTGATAGAACGGCATTGAATAATACCCTTTTTATTGCATCACTTATTATGTCTTTTTCACTAGTATGTAGATCTTTATCTGAAAATTTTAGCCAACTTTTATTTGCAGTTGCCTTATTCGGTTTGGGCGGATCATTAATATCTGTGGGAGTTTCTAAAGTTACAAGTGTATATTTCAAAGGAAAATCTAGAGCTATCATTATGGGCATTTTAATGACTGCCCCACCTTTTGGTGCCATTATTTGTCTCGCTATTACTAGCACAATACTTTTGCCTATATATGATAATGATTGGAGAAGCATAATATTCATATATGGTTTTGTACCTATTATGGCCGGAATATTGTGGTTAATTCTAAATAAATTATATCAGCTAAATTATGAATCAAAAAATCAACTAGTTTCTATTAAACAACAAATTATTCTACTCAAGTCCTTTTTGAGAAACAAAAGAATATTTTTAATACTCATACTAGCTATATCGGCCTTTTATTTAAACCATGGATTAGCGAACTGGATGCCTAAAATTTTAATCTCTAAAGGTATTGCCGTTACTTCAGCTTCTTTGTTCGCAACGATTCCAGTAATTGTAGGCATATTATCTGCATTATTAATACCTCGATTTGCCATTGGGAAAGCAAGATTTTATATAATTATAATTTTATTTTTAAATGCTGCTTTTTCAGTATTTCTTATACAAAATGACCTTGGTATTTATTTAATAATTGGATTAATATTTTTAGGAATTACCTGGGGTCCATTAATTGCTATCTTATTAACACACTTAACTGACACTAAAATAATTCAATCAAAACAGGCTGGATTGGGGGGGGGGTTATTTTTTACGGTGGCTGAAATAGGAGGAATTATAGGTCCTGTTTCAATAGGCATTATATACGACTATTCTAATAACTTTAATACGGCTCTTAGTTTTTATTCATTCATTTTAGTAGTTATGATTATACCGGTAATATTATTAAAAAGACTAGACTAAGCTTAAATATTAATATTATGTGGATTCCAATCGACTTGGAGTCATATATGATGAAATTCCTCTAATATTTTCATCAAAGATTAAAGCTCTATCCCTAGGAGGGAAAGCTCTTTGACTACAATCTGTTCTTATACATGTTCTACAAGATACACCTACAGGAACAATATTTTCTACAGCATCTAATAAAATATTCTCTGCATATACCATATTTTTAGCATTACTTAATCCACATCCTAATCCTATTGAATAATAACTTTCCGGACTAGAAAATACTCCTCCTCTCTTGGGGAATGCTCTAGCTATACAAAAATATTTTTCACCATTAGGCATTTCTGAAATTTGAACTCTTATTTTATCAGGAGTGGTAAAGGCTGAATATATATTTAATCTTGGGCAGGCACCGCTATATCTTGGGATAGTTATTCCGGAAGAAGAAAAACGCTTGGAAATATTTCCAGCAATATCAACTCTCATGAAATGAAATGCTACGCCTCTATTTCCAGGTTTTTGTAACGTTGTGAGTCTATGGCAAACCTGTTCAAAACTCGCTTGAAAGCGATGTACTAAGACATCTATATCATATCGAGTAATTTTAGCTTGTTCTAAAAAGTATTCGTATGGCATAATTAAAGCACCCGCAAAATAATTTGCTAGTGCTGACCTACCCATTTTAATAGCTTCTAAATCATTTATATCATTATCTTTTAAAATAGAATTAATTTCATTGTCTGCAGATATAAGACCTATTTGTTGAGCAATTAAAAACGTTCTACTTGCTTGAGGTAACCTATCGCTCAGAACCAGAGTTTTAGCTGCCGGATCATAAAAACGTGCGGTACTATGTCTAACTTCTGGAGGCAAAGTTGCAACTCTAATACTGTGAGAAGAAGACAAATAATTTTTTAAATCAGAAAATAGATATCCACTATCGATGCTCTTAACTTTATTTAAAATCTTATTCGCTTTTTCTTCAAGGGTTGGAAAGAAGTTGTTATTTTTTTGTATTAAATCTGAAATAATTTCTGCAGAAATATTTGGTAAGGATCTAGAGATATTCGTAGAGTTATCTTCTTCACTATTATCTCTTACTTCATCGGTTTTGTATAAATCATACAATCGAATTATGGCTCTACCTATTTCTGGCTGAGAAGATACAAGATCTTGAATATCCTGGTTTTTCAAGAAATTAGAATCAAAAATTTCATCACTAAATACTTCCATTAAATCATTTAAAATAGAAGCATCATTTTCAGATCCCAAATCAGATAATTCGACATTAAATTCTTTCGCAAGGGAAACCAATAGTTTACCGGTAACATTCCTTCTATTATTCTCAATTAAATTAAGATAAGAAATCGAGATACCTAAACTATCAGCAAGTTGCAACTGTGTCAGTCGTCTTTGTCTTCTAATTCTCCTAATTGCAGCACCAAGCTTAAAGTCATTTTTTTTCACATGAGTCATTTTGTAAACTTTTACAATTATTAATAATTTTACAATTTTGTATTAACAAATTTACAACTAGAAATCAATTTTTTATTGAATATCTTTAATTTATTAGGTAAAGATTTTACAAAATTAATCGAAAAACTATTAATCATGGATGAGACAGTGTTAAAAGGTTTATCACCAATTACTAATAACATGTGCAAAACTACTGTTTCAAAAGAACAGGTGTCCAGAACTCCTGGGCTGACTATAAACAGAAGAAAAAATATTAATAGAGACTACTCTATTAAAGATTTAGAAAAAACTTAGATTTTTTAGAATTATTAATAATTAAGGGAATATATAATGTTAGCTGACTTATCGACCAGCACTGAGAATACAGTTTATAGAAAAACCTCTTGGCCAACTCCTGATTGGGCTAAAGATAGATGGGATAATATTAAAAGAAATTATTCTATTGAAGATGTAGAAAAACTAAAGGGATCTCTAGAAATAAAATATTCTCTTGCAGAGAATGGAGTAAAAGAATTATGGACTCTTCTACATAGAGAAGATTATGTAGCAACGTTAGGCACTTACACAGGAAATATGGCCATACAACAAGCAAGAGCAGGATTAAAAGCCATATACTTATCTGGATGGCAGGTTGCAGCCGATGCAAATAACTCAGGTCAAATGTATCCTGATCAGAGCCTTTACCCAGCAAACAGTGTTCCAGAAATTGTAAAAAGAATTAATTTAGCTTTTCAAAGAGCAGATCAAGTACAACATATGGAAAAATATGAAAATCTTGAAACTACAGAAATAAATTTCTTTCTTCCGATAATAGCAGATGCTGAAGCAGGTTTTGGTGGAGCTTTAAATTGCTTTGAATTAATGAAATCAATGATAGAAGCAGGTGCTGCAGCGGTTCACTTTGAAGATCAATTAGCTTCAGAAAAAAAATGTGGCCACCTAGGAGGTAAAGTATTAGTTCCTACTGCAACATTTGAAAGAACACTTAATTCTGCAAGACTAGCTTCAGATATAATGGGAGTTCCAACTTTAATAATGGCCAGGACAGACGCCGAAGCAGCCAGATTAATCACAAGTGACATAGACGAAAGAGATCGTCCTTTTTTAACAGGTGAAAGAACTACCGAGGGATTCTATCATATGAAAGGAGGAATTGATTGTGCCATATCTAGAGGATTAGCATATGCCCCCTATGCGGATTTAGTATGGTGTGAAACTGCTTCACCAGATTTAGAAGAAGCTAAAAAATTTGCAGAAGCTATTAAAAAAAATTACCCAAATCAAATGTTAGCATATAATTGCTCTCCTTCATTTAATTGGAAAAAGCATCTAGACGAAGCACAAATGAAAGTATTTCAGAAAGAAATTGCATCTATGGGATATAAATTTCAATTTATTACATTAGCAGGCTTTCATAATCTAAACTATTCAACTTTTAAATTAGCTGAAGCTTATAAAGAAAGTGGTATGGCAGCATACTCTGAGTTACAACAAAAAGAATTTGCAGCAGAAAAAAATGGTTATTCAGCTACTCGTCACCAAAGAGAAGTAGGAGTTTCTTACTTTGACTGCGTCTCTAACACGATTACCAAAGGCCAATCATCCACTACAGCGATGCAAGAATCTACTGAAAAAGATCAATTTTAATTTTCCCCAACTTGGGATAATTTATTATTATCCCAAGTTTAAATAAGAATTAATTTATTTGTTATCAGAGCATTGAATTGAAATTAGGCCTACAAGAATATCCTTATCAAAAGCATCCAATTGATAGGAGCATCCTCCTGTAACATTTTCATATTTGCCAGTTCCTCCATGAATAACACTCTTGCCTTCTGTCCCCACACGTTTGAAAGAACTATATTGCACATCACCATCTTGGTCTATGGAATTACAATGTCCTAAAAGTATCTTTCCTCTAGTACCAACACAAAGTATACTGCCCTTATTACCTCTACTATCTGTCCAAACCCCTTCAGCAACCAGACCTATAAATGGACCATCAGCGGTTTCAACACTTTTTGTTATGTCGTATTTAAGAGCATTGGTCATAGTATATTCCTCTGCAACTACGCTCTTAAAAAAAATAAATAGTAATGACACGCATATAATTGAAATTTTAAGATATACATTCATAATTAACCTCCCCCTAAATTAAAAAACTTCATTAATATAATCACATTTACCCACTGTCTTTAAAAAAAAATTATTATTATTCATTAATAAGCAATTTCTGCCCCCGTGATTCATCTAAATAATAAGAATCTAAAATATTAAATTCAGAATCTATATTGATAAAAAGAGGATTTCCTGTAGGGATCTCTAATTCACTAATTTTTTTATCTGAAATATCAAATAATTTTTTGCAAAGAGCGCGAAGAGAATTTCCATGTGCCACTACTAAAACATTTTTATTATCAAAAATTTTAGGTTTAATATTCTTTTCAAAATAGGGAATTACTCTATCATAAGTATCTTTTAGTGATTCTGTATTAGGAATATCTTTAGGATTCAAGCTTTTGTAGACTTCATCCAATCGAGGATTAAACTCATCTTCTAAACCTAGTTCAGGAGGAGCAATATCCCAAGATCTTCTTAATATCTTAACCTGCTCCTCTCCCAATTTTTTTTTCATTTCATTTTTAATTAAACCAGTCAGATTTCCATAGTGACGCTCATTTAGTTCCCAAGCTTTTACAGGATCTATATATTGATCCTTAATAACATTCAAAATAATTTCTAATGTTTGTATTGCCCTTCTTAGATAGGAAGTATAAGCAAATTCAATTTTAATATGTAGCTTTTTAAGAAGAACCCCTGCTTTATTAGCCTCTAATAAACCATTATCTGAAAGAGCAACATCATACCAACCAGTAAAACGGTTTTGTAAATTCCAAACACTCTGTCCATGACGAATAAGTATTAAATTACTCATTCGTAAGACCTAGATTAGTTCCATGAGAAGGATCACTTCTCTCATCTCTTTGGCCCCAATGGCCTCGTTCTACACTAGACAAAAATGACTGTACTGCAGCATTAAAAGCAGCAGGTTCCTCCAAATTAATTGCATGACCCGTTCGTGGGCATATCCAAAGTCCGGCAGTACTAATCTGACGTTTCAAAAACAAGTTTACTTCCAAACAAAGTTCATCTTCATCACCAAGCACCAACAAAACTGGTATATTCATTTCCTTAAATTCTTTTTCAAAATCAAAAAGTGAAGGGCGTAGGGCCTGATATTGTCTCATGGTCAAGGCACTTCCTTCTGCAGAGTGTTCCTTTAAGTGGTCAACAAATTCCTTCCATCCGCGTGGATCTTTATTTTTAAGTTGTACCCTAGAGCTTCCTAAACCTAAAACATCTGCCACCAATTCAGAACCCTCATTGATAAATTTGTCTGCTATATTATTTGCTGCTTCAGCAAAGTTTTGCCTATGTTCGGGCATTGCTCCAGAACCAACACCTGCTACAACAAGAGAATGAGCCATATTAGGATAAAATAAACCAAAAATTAATGCTGCGTAGGCCCCCATACTTAATCCAACAATATGAGCTTTATCAATTTTCAAATCTTTCATAAAGTTTGCTATATCGTCTACCGAGTGTTTATAACCATACTGGTCTGAATCAGTAGGAACATCTGACGGACTATAGCCTCTAGCATTATAAGCTATACAACGATATTCTCTTGAAAACCATCGTATCTGCTGCTCCCATTCTCTAAGATCAGAACCAAATTCGTGTACAAAAATTATTGGTTTTCCATTACCTGATTCTTCATAATATAATTTAACCCCATTTGATGATGCGTAAGGCATTTATATCTCCTTCGTTTAAATATATTTTAATGACCTTTAAATATTGGCTTTCTCTTTTCAGTAAATGCTGCTCTTCCTTCAGCATAATCCTCACTATCAAAACAATCTTGCTCAGCTTTTAAACACTCTTCAAAAGCTTTTTTATCATTTGGTTCTGAATCAACTGCCATTTTTGCAGATTTTATAGTTAATGGAGCATTCAAAGCTATGTTTTCAATTAACTGTTTTGTCTTTAAATCTAAATCTTTCGTCGAATAAACATCTTCTAGAATTCCAAATTCTTTGGCTTGTTGGGCATTAAATTTTCCTGCAGTAAAAAATATATATTTTGCTTTAGAAGGACCTACTATACTCGTTAAACGTTTAATCCCATTGAATCCATAAGCCAAACCCAACTTTGCCGCAGGAATACCAAAGGTACTATTTTCCGACGCTATTCTAATATCACAAGAAATCGCCAAGGCTAAACCTCCCCCTATGCAATAGCCATTTATACTTGCCACCGTAGGTTTTGGAAAATTTTGTAAAAGAGACATAGTATTTTTAGAAGTGTTCTCATAGATTAAAATAGATTTTAAGTCTGACCTATTATCATCAAACTCAGATATATCTGCTCCCGCAGAAAACGCCTTGTTTCCAGTACCTTTAATCATCACACATCTAATTGAAGAATTTTTTGAAAAACCTTCTAGTGCTTTGCCTAAAGAACTCCACATTGTCAATGAAATAGCATTAAGTTTTTCTGGATTATTTAGTTCCAAAAATCCTATATTGCCTTCGCTTCTCACTAAAATATTTTTAGCAGAATTTTTACCCATTACACCGTTCCTTCTTTTTTAAATTTTGCTATAGTCTCAGAATCATAACCATACTCTTTTAATATTTCATCAGCATGTTCTCCCTTTTCAGGAGCAGCAGTATTAAGTCGGCTAGGAGTACGACTTAATGTTACTGGTTGACCTACTAAATTAATATTTCCTAATTTCTTATGATTTACTGTTTGAGCTATGCCAACATACTTAACTTGAGGATCAGAAAAAACTTGGTCTATGCTGTATATTGGACCACAAGGTACTCCTGCAATATTTAATTTTTTTATCCATACTTCTGAATTTTCCTTAGTTAAGGTCTTAGTCAAAAGTTTATTGAGCTTGTCTCGATTTTTAACTCTTGAATTATCATCTTTAAAATCTGAATCTTTCATAAGTTTTTCAACATTCAATGCTTTACATAGACGCTTCCACATAGCATCACCAGCAGAAGCTATATTTATATACCCATCAGCAGTTTTAAATGCTCCCATAGGAGTCATAGTTGGGTGATCATTTCCCGCCTGACCTGCAACTTCTTTTTCCATTAAATAACGTGCAGCTTGAAAATCTAACATAGCGATTTGTGCTTCTAGTAGAGAAACGCTTACCCACTGTCCCTTGCCTGATTTTTGTCTTTCAAATAAGGCAATCATAATCCCTAAAGCACAGTAAAGACCTGCACTTAGATCTGCAACTGGAATTCCAGCACGAACGGGCCCTTGTCCTTGTATTCCAGTAACCGACATCAAACCACCCATACCCTGAGCAATTTGATCAAAACCTGGCAATGAAGAATAAGGACCACTTTGCCCAAATCCTGAAATGCTTGCATATATTAGACGGGGGTTTATCTTCTCCATAGACACATAATCTATAGCAAGTTTTGTCTTAACATCTGGCCGAAAATTTTCAACAACTACATCTGCATCTTTTATTAAACGTTTAAGAATATCAATACCATCAGATGATTTAAGATTTAACGTTAGACTACGCTTATTTCTTTGAAGGTTTTGAAAATCAGAGCCATGTCGCGAACCTCCAAAATCTTCTCCTTTTGCATAGCCTAAAGGCGTCTCAATTTTTATGACATTAGCTCCCCAGTCCGCGAGAGGTCTTACAGCTGAGGGCCCTGCTCTAACTCGACTTAGATCTATTACGGTTAGACCATCTAGTGCTCCTTTTATTAGACTATTCATAATAATCTACCTTCCAAGATCAAGATCTCAAAACTAACATCTTCAACTACATTAGCGTTGATAACATAAATTACTACCATTTATCTCTATCAAAAGACTGTTCATATTTTATTAACTTACTTTAAACTTGATAAAAAGATATTTATAAAATATCAATAGCACTTCGAAAGGCAACTAAAAATATGCAACATCTTTTAGAAATTTGGCTTCATTATGACTATGGACCATTCAAAGGAATTATTTTTGGAATAGTACACACTAGTATAATGCTCATAGGCTATTACACAGGGTGGAGCATTAATAGATTATTTAAAATTATATCTAATGGCTATATTGCAGGTATAATAGGAGCTGCATTATCACATATAATAGCAGATATAATTGCATCTTTAGTTGATCCTCATTTAAGATCATTAGTTATTGGAATTGCTATAGGAGGTAGCATTCCATTAATTATGATACCTTTATTTGAAAGATGGATTACAAAAAGCAAACACCATATCGTTGTCGGTGATCACGAAGACGTAAAAAAAGATATAAAAGCTAAACATAAATAAATCTCTACATACCTTGAAAAATACTTTTAAAATACCCATATAAGTATTGACAGCGCCTATTCAGGGCTGTCATTAGAACCCCAAATTTCTGGGATATTTTAACCGAATGCGCCATTTTAATGGGCTTTCGTATATTAAGTTGCTCAAAGGAGGACAACATGAATACTTATGACTTAACACCCTTATTTCGTCACTCTATAGGGTTTGACCATCTTGAAGACATTTTTGATAGTATGGTAAGGCTAAATAGTTATTCTGAAAATTATCCGCCATATAACATCAAATCAAATGGAAAAAATCAGTATTCAATAGAGCTTGCTGTAGCAGGTTTTGATGAAAAAGATCTTTCTATAGATTTAGATAATGGTCAATTGACTGTTGTTGGAAACAAAGAGAATACCAATGGTAATTTCATGCATCAGGGTATTGCAACACGTTCATTTAAAAGAACTTTCCAATTAGCTGAATATGTTGAGGTAATTGGTGCAGGCCTTATTAATGGGCTTCTTACAATTGCATTGGAAAAAAAGTTGCCAGAAGAACTTCGTCCTAAAAAGATAGAAATTAGTACAGGCTCTAATCTTAAGAAGTTTACTGACAAAATTTCAAAAGTAATTGAAGGAGAAAAGGCATAATCTTTTAGTTAATGTCGAAAATAAGGGAGGTAGTTTTACTACCTCCTTTTTTTTGTACCAGTTTATAAGAATATCTTTTAGTATAATTTATATTATTATTTTGTGAAGTTGAGGAAATCATTATGGATTTTTCTTTAAATGAAGAACAACGATCTTTGCAAGAAACCGTTAAAAAATTTGCGAAGAATGAATTAACAGAAATAGCTAAAAAAGTGGAACTAGAGGATAAGGCTGTAGATAAGTCTGTACTTAAAAAATTTTCTGATTTAGGTATTCTTGGGGTAAATTTGCCTAAAAAGTATGGTGGTGGTGGAATGAGTCACCTAGAAGCAGTACTAGTTTTGGAAGAAGTTGCAAAAATTTCTATCGCTATTGCTTTTCCAATATTTGAATCAAGCTTTGGTCCAGCTCTAGCTATTTCTAACTTCGCTTCTGAAGAACTAAGAAATCATGTTCTTCCTAAAATCTGTTCTGGCGAAATAGTTGTGGCCGTTTCGATGTCAGAGCCACAGGCAGGAAGTGCTTTAACTGATCTTACTACTAACGCACGCATTGAAAAAGATCATATCGTAATAAACGGACAAAAAAGATGGTGTTCTGGTGCAGGACATGCAGATGGTTATGTCGTATATTGTCGACTTTCTGATGAACCAGGATCAAAGGGAATAGGGGCTGTTTATATTGAAAAAGAGACAAATGGCTTTACTTTTGGTAAACGAGAGCACCATATGGGTTTTCGTGGAGTGCATAGTGCTGATATGTATTTTGACAATGTAAGAATCTCAAAATCAAATATAATAGTTCCTGCAGGCGGTTTTAAGAAGCTAATGGAAGCTTTTGATCTTGAACGATGCGGTAATAGCACTATGAGTTTAGCATGCGCTCAATCTTCTTATGATTATGTACTAAATTATGTTCAAGAAAGAAAACAATTTGGTAAAGCTATAATTGATTTTCAGGCCGTTCAACTTCAACTTGCAGAAATGAAAATGAAACTTGATGCATCAAGATTATTAATATACCGAGCAGTAGTAAACGCTGATAAATCTCTACCTTCCATAGGTGAAAGTTCAATAGCAAAGTGTTTTGCCAATGAAATTACACGTGAAGTTACAGGGAAAGCTATGCAACTAATGGGAGGATATGGATATTCTAAAGAGTTTCCTATAGAACAAAAAATGAGAGATGCTTGGGGATGGGGAATAGCAGGAGGTTCTATAGATATACAGAAAACAAACATTGCTTCCTCACTAATAGGTAGAAGGTTCGATCAGAGAAAATAAAATATACCAAGGAAAAATAACATGAGTTCACAAAAACTCCCGTTGGAGGGAGTACGAATTTTAGATCTAACCACTGTTATCATGGGACCATATACTACTCAAGTTTTGGGAGATTTTGGAGCAGATGTTATAAAAATTGAAGAACCAGAGGGGGACATGACCCGCGTGATAGGTCCTTCTAGAAATCCAAGAATGTCATCATTATTTTTAGGATCCAATAGAAATAAAAGAAGCGTTATTCTAAATTTAAAAAAGAATCTCGACAAAAATATCTTATGGAAATTGATAGATACGGCTGATATGTTTGTGCATAATATTAGACCTCAAAAAATCAAGTCTTTAGGTTTTGATCCTGATAAAGTTTTAGAAAGAAATCCTAAAATAATTTACGGAGGATTACACGGATACAGAGAGGATGGACCCTATGGAGGTGCACCTGCTTATGACGATGTTATTCAAGGACAATCTGGCATATCTGGAACATTTATTTCTAGAGATAATGAGCCAAATTTGGTACCTACAATTGTCGCTGACAAAAGCATTGCTTTAATGGCTAGTAGCGGTCTGTTAGCTGCATATATACAACAATTAAAAACAAGAAAAGGCTCATATTTAGAGGTTTCTATGTTTGAAGGAATGGTCGGATACGTCTTATTGGAACATCAATATGGTAATACTTTTGTTCCTTCAATGGGAGGAGAAGGATATCCCAGAGCATTATCACCTCAGAGAAAACCTTATAAAACTATCGATGGTTATATATGCATACTTGCCTATACCGATAAACAGTGGAAAAACTTTTGGACAACTACTGATAATGAAATATTTGCAAAAGACGAGCGTTTTTCTACTAATGCATGTCGCGCTATAAACATTGATGAACTTTATAATATAGTCGCTAAAATATTATTAACAAAAACGAGTAGCGATTGGCTTCAAATTTTTAAAAATGCCGAGATTCCTTCCGGTGCTGTTAATACTCTCAATGACTTAAATAAAGACCCCCATCTTATAGCTACAAATTTTTTCAGAAGTTATAATCACCCTACAGAGGGACACATAAAAATCCCTGATACCGCCTTTCAACTTAATAGAAAATCGCTACCCATAAGGCATCATCAACCTAAACCAGGAGAACAAACAGAAGAAATACTTCGTGAAGCAGGAATTAAAGAAAAAGAAATTAAAAATATACTAAAAAACAACTTTATAGATTAATATTTTCAGATTGGTTATAAATATAATTTCTAGAATTGGGGACTGAACTGGTCTTCTTTGCCAATTGAATTTGAAATATTGTCATAAATTCGCACCTAAAAGCAGACTCAGAAATAATTAAATAGTATTCCCATAGACGTCTAAAATTTTCACCAAACTTTTCATCTACAGTAGATCTTTGCATTAAAAATTTTTCTCTCCATTTACTTAAAGTTTTAGCATAATGCATATGAAGAAACTCTATATCAGTTATTATCAAATTATTTTTTTCTATATGAGGAGTAATTTCACTTAATGAGGGAATATAACCACCTGGAAATATATATTTAGACAAAAAAGCATCTGTAGCACCAGGTCCCTTGACTCTTCCAATGGTGTGAATAAGTGCCACACCGTCTTCCTTCAGACAACCATAAACCTTACCAAAAAACGAATCATAGCTTTTAAATCCCACATGTTCAAACATACCAATACTTACGATACGATCATATTTCTCCTCTACATCTCTGTAATCTGTAGCAGAATATTTTAGTTTACTCTCTAGGCCTTTCTCTAACATATTATTTTGAGCAAAATCTAGCTGTTGTTCAGATAACGTTATTCCATGTACTGAACATCCGTATTTCTCAGCCATATGAAGAGCTAATCCACCCCAACCACAACCAATGTCTAGAATATTACAACTCTCAGTTAATAATAATTTTTGTGAAATTAATTCTTTTTTTGCCTCTTGGGCCTCATCAATTGACATCTCGTCTTTAAGAAAATAAGCACATGAGTATTGCATACCTGAATCTAAAAATAATTTATAAAAATCGGGCTCATGCTCATAATGAACTCTAACATTGCCAACAGCTTCACTTAAAGAATTTCTTCTATATTTTTTAAATAATAAATTCTTTAAGTAATTTAAATTAGATACAAAAGAGAAACGTACTTTATTACTAAAATTTTTATCTACTGCGAAAACAAATTCTGATAAACTTCCTTTGACCTTAATATTTCCTTTAAAATAGGCTTCACCAAAGCTCAAACTAGCTGAATAAAAAATAAGCAATATAACATCTGAAAATTTCTCAAAAGTTATATCATAAATCTTTTTTCCGTTTCCTATAGATTGACTAACTTTTCCGTATCTAAAAATTATTTTAATATCGTCTATAGACTTATCAAACTTAGAAGACATATAAACTAATAAAATTTTACACAATGAGTCTTTCATTTCGTTCCTATTCTTTTAAGCTAAAAAACTTGGCTTATAGGATAAAATATATAATCATGATTATACAAATAAAAAAATTAACATGGAATACATATATAGAGATAACTCCGTGAAAAATAATATTATTACAATAATTGTGTATTTTTTTCTAAGCTCATATGCTTTTGCTGATAGGTTAGCAATCTTAAATTGGGAAACAAAGGCAGCTGAATCTTTAGACAGCCTCTCCTTATCACAAGATAAAGAAAGAAAAGAAGGAATTGCAGTTATTGAACTAGATCCCAATAGTATAGATTACGGAAAAATTTTATTTAATATTCCTGTCAATCCAGACTTCACTCTTCACCATATTTTTTACAATCAAGACTTATCCAAGGCCTATGTAACAGCATTGAATAGTGATTCTCTCTACGTGATAAATATGTCAGACCAAGTATGGAGACTTAAGCCCATTCATACACCTATGTGCAAAGTACAAGAAAATATAATTTTTTCTGATGATAACACCAAATGGTGGCTAACATGTATGGGATCAGAAAATGTAATAGTAGGAAATGCAATATCGGATGAAATAATAGACGTGATTTCTCTCCCAAACACATTTCCTCACGGAATAACTTTAGATGAAAGAATAGACAGAATACTAGTAGCTAATTGTGTGGCTCCAGACATGAGCAATGCAGGTAAGACTATTGAAGTAATTGAAGCCTCCACAGGAAAACATCTTGATAGCATTGAAATTTCTAGAGGCAGTTTGAATGCTCCAGTAGAGGTGCTTTTTGTTCCTAATTCGGATCCTCCTATTGCTTATGCAACTACAATGATGGAAAATTCCTTATGGGGATTAAAGTGGGATTATAATTCTAATAGTTTTAAAACCAAAGAAATATTCGATTTTAGAAAGTCCGATAAATCATTAATGCCATTAGAAATTTATTTTAATAAAAATCTTACTCTTTCCTATATAACAACCGCCGACCCTGGAAGATTACATGTTTTTGATATTTCTAAAGATCTTATGTCACCTATTTTAATACGTAGCATAGATACAGCAGGAGGATCACATCATGTAGCCATAACCGAGGACGAAAAAACAGCATACGTCCAAAATGGCTTACTAAACATTCCTGGCATTAATGACGGATCAATAACAGTCATCGATCTAGAACAATTGAAAGTTACGGACATTATAGAAACATTCAAGATCAAAGGCCGCGTCCCCAATTCTATTACATTTCTTCCCAAATGGTATAATTCTGCGGGTCACTTAAATAACGGAAACAAATAATATTACTGAACAATTGGCTGTGCTAAAATCCACAAACTAAAAATTGTATAGAGCACCATCAAAATGGAAAACGGCAAATGCATTTTAAGAGCTTCAGAATTATTTTTTAGAATTTTAAATGATATTCTATGACTAATAAATATGGAGGAAACATGACCTAAAACAACACTTATTAATATAATAACCCACCCTATCTTGGCATTAATTATTGAAACATTAATTTGCATCGTGGAAGTTCCAAAAATATTCCATCCCCAACCAAAAGGATCGGAAAGAAGTTGTATGCCCACCTGCCCGGCAATCAATAAAAATGAGAAATAATGAGCTACATGGTAAGCAGCAGCTATAGGAATGAGTGCTGGAGCAAAAGCCACTATCATAGAGTGAAAATTAATTTTTTTTCCACCATATCTTACAGCACGAGCACATGTAAGAAGGTAAAAGAATCCTATAATCAAAGGCATACAAATAAAACCTATAGTATTTAATACCAAAGTAATTTCACCAAAAAGACTAACTAAAGCTTTTAAAATAGGTCTAAAAAAAGAAACTGATACAATATATGCTCTCAGTTGATCCCAGGATTCTGTTTCCAACACACCATCAAAACTAATACTAGCTACAGCAATAATTATAAATATTGAGGAATAAGTACTACCTTTTCCAATATGAACCCCACTTAATGGCATCCTAAAATTATCTATAAAGTTTTTTTTATCTCTTCCCAATATGCCTAATCTTCCCAGCATACCAAAATATAAGTTAAAAATTTCAGCAGAATTATTCCACCTTGATCTCCCATAAATTACCATCCCAAATAAAGTTATGATGGAATAAAATATTAAAAAGAATGACAGATTATGTGGGACTTCTCTTCCAGGAAATATTATGGCTATCCATAGAATAGTAAATAATAATACTAGACCAATAATTTCTGCTTCTTTATCTGAATGTCTTCTATACTTTTTAAAGTTTTTTCTAAAATGAAATAATAATAAAGAATAAATATTGAACCAAGGGCTTACTCCTCCCCAAACATTACCAAAAATAATAGATATATAAGCTATACCTACCCATACCCATACCCAAATGAAAACATTAATAATGTTGTCAAGTGGACCCTGCGATCCAATAAGACCTGAAAGTATTAGAAACAATAAAATTAAAAATGGGATTTTATTAATATAAGATCTTTTTTTACCTAAATACCTATTTTCAGTTATTTTTCTACTTTCATTTACGGGACTAAAGGAACGAAAATACCTTAATAAAAGTAATGTTAGAGCCACTATGATACTTGCAGAAGCAAGATACAGCGAGAGTGGAATAGGCAGCTCATAACGTACATTCAAACCGTGGGCATAAACATTTGAAAAAGAAAAAAAAACTAATACAGAAGTGATAACACTTGTATATCTAATTATCTTACTTAGTAGGCAAAAATGGTATTTTTTTACCATCAGTAACTTTTTTCTTTATTATTGTTTTATTCTTAGTGCAGCCTATTTTTATAAAAAGCTCCACTTGACCAAATCCATCTTCATCTTTACATAAAGAAATAGGAAGACTAGATTTGGCGTCCATCAAATCGTCGTGTAATATTGAGTTGCAAACTAAATCTGTTACACGTATCTGCGCATTCATTTCAGATAAATTGACTACTGAAGCATTTATATTATCTTCCGAACTTGCTTTTTGCACACAAAAAACAAAAGAAAAAAGAAAAATTAGAACATAAAAATATTTCAAAAAATTAACTCCCATATAGTACATATTAGGATAATATCAAATAACCTATAAAGCAATTTGAATTAAAATGGAGAGTCAAAGTTTGGTGGGATTAGGCACATCTTTATATATTTCATCAGGATCAAATAATTTTTTTTTCTCTAAAAGTTTTAATGACCTTTTTGAATCACTACTTTCTCCTAAAGGTACTTCTCTATAGAAACAACTTCTATAACCAACATGGCATGAAGCCCCTTCTCCTCCTTTAGTTGGAGCAGACAATACTACTTCAACTACTAAGCAATCTTGATCATCATCAATTAACATACGTTTAACTTCTTGAAACATTCCAGATGTTTCACCTTTTTTCCAAATTTTTTCTCTTGATCGAGACCAATAATGGACAAAACCAGTTGAAATGGTAAGTTTCATGGCTTCTTCGTTCATATAAGCAAACATTAAGACCTCTTGTGTTTGACAGTGAACAGTAACACAAGGAATAACGCCATTAGTATCAAATTTAGGAGCTAAATCCAGACTCTCTTCTACTTGTTCTATAGATACTCTTTTAACAAATTCTATATTTGACATAATTATTTACCAATAAATTATATTTCATAATGTATACCAAATAATTATTTAAAAGAAATTAATCTTTACCATATGATAAAAAATATATATGTAGATTAAATAAAATAACTCTATATTATAATGCGTTAACTAATTTTTTTTTGGATATAGATATGAAGCAAAACATTGTAACTAAAAAAGAAACAGCAAGTATTCAAAAGCCGACCCGTGAAGAGGCTAAACAAGCTATAAAGATAATGCTTGCCTGGGCAGGCGATAATCCAAATCGAGAAGGATTATTGGAAACTCCTGAAAGAGTGGTTAGTGCCTATGAAGAATTTTTTGCAGGATATGATATGGATCCAGATGAAATATTAAATAAAACATTTGAAGAAGTTGCAGGTTACGATGAAATGGTAATCGTTAAGGATGTTAGACTAGAATCTCATTGTGAACATCATATGGTTCCCTTTATAGGAAGAGCTCACGTAGCCTACATACCCCATAAAAGAGTTGTAGGGATTAGTAAATTAGCAAGAATTGTAGATGTGTATGCAAAAAGATTGCAAACTCAAGAAACAATGACCGCTCAAATAGCTGGCACTCTACAAAGAGTATTGGAACCCAAAGGGGTTGCTGTTGTAATTGATGCAGCACATCAGTGCATGACTACAAGAGGAGTTCACAAATCTGAAACTTCTACTGTAACGAGCAGAATGCTGGGAGTTTTTAGAACTGATGAACGTACTCGATCTGAATTTATGAATTTAATTTCACCAGCAAATATTAGGTAAGATTATTAGTGACTAAAAGCAAAGGCACTACAGGTATAAAACCTACAAAACCTTTAATACTAGCATCAAAATCAGAAGCAAGAGAGAAAATCCTTCAAAAGTCCGGAATCTTCTTTTCAATAAAACCTTCAAGTATTGATGAATCTAAAATAAAAAAAAAATTTAAAGGGATTGGGTTCGATAAAATTGTGAAGAAACTAGCTATTAAAAAAGCTTCCCAAATAGGCAAATTATATCCTGAAACATATGTAATAGGTGCCGATCAAATATGTAGTCTAGGAAAGGAGATATTTGATAAGCCAAAGACCCTTAAAAACGCTATAAAGCAACTTTCAAAACTATCTGGGAAAACACACAAACAGCACACAGCTATATGCTTATATCACCAAAAAAGAATAATATGGTCTCAGGTTGAAATAGCAACTTTAACAATGCATAAATTAACTAAAAATGAAATAATAAAATATGTAAAATATGATGAACCTCTGAATAGCTGCGGATCTTACAAAATTGAATCATTAGGATTTCATCTGTTTTCAAAAATTGAAGGATCTAATGATACTATTCAAGGATTACCTTTGATACCTCTGCTACAAGCACTCAAAAAACACAAGATTTATTCACTCGAAAAAATAAAGAGTATATAGTTTCGTTAATAAATTAAGTATTGTTATGATAAATAGATTTAAACAATTTTTTGAAAACCAATGACTGAATTTAAAATTCACAACACGTACGGTAATAAAAAAGAAGTTTTTATTCCAAACGATCCAGAAAATATAAAGGTATATGCTTGTGGCCCTACAGTTTATGATTATGCCCACATAGGTAATGCAAGGATGGCAGTCGTCTGTGATCTACTTATAAAGGTGTTAAAGGAAATATATCCAAGAGTGACATATGTCTCCAATATTACAGATATAGACGATAAAATAATAGAAGCTGCCACAGAAAATAATACACCTATAGAAGAATTAACTAATAAATTTTCAAAGATATACAATGAGGATATGCTTGTCCTAGGAGTCCAACTTCCTGATTTACAACCTAGAGCAACTCAACATATAGATAAAATGATAAATCTTATTTCAAATTTAATAGAAAATGATTTCGCATACTTTACAAATGCGCATGTGCTATTTAGTGTAAAAAAATATTCAAATTACGGTAAACTATCTACAAGAACCCAAGAAGAACAAATTGCGGGTAGTAGAGTAGAAATATTAGAATTCAAGGATGATCCTGCTGATTTTGTTTTATGGAAGCCTAGTGAAGATGACCAACCTGGATGGGAATCTCCTTGGGGGAGAGGTAGACCTGGATGGCATATTGAATGCTCAGCTATGTCAGAGAAAACACTTGGTCTTCCATTTGATATACACGCAGGAGGTCAAGATTTAATTTTTCCCCACCATGAAAATGAAATAGCACAAACTTGCTGTGCTCACAAATTTAATAAACCTCAGGATTATGCCAAATACTGGTTTCATAACGGATTTGTTACAGTAGAAGGAGAAAAAATGTCAAAATCTACAGGTAACATTAAATTAGTAAATAATTTAATCAAATCTATTCCTGGAGAAGTAGTAAGGCTTGCCCTACTTTCTTCACACTATAGACAACCTTTAAATTGGTCAGAATCTACTATCAAACAATCTAAAAATACTCTAGATAGGTATTATAGATTTCTTTACGACACAAAAGATCAAGAAACAAATGAAAAAAAAATCGAAACGACCTCTAATAAAGTACTAGATGCACTATGTGATGATCTTAATACTTCACTTGCTCTAGCTGAACTAAGTAACATATTGGATAACAAAAATAATCAGACAAAAAGTACTACTAAAACACAGTTACTTTGTGCAGGAAAGATCCTCGGAATATTAGGAGAATCTCCTTCTAAGTGGCTTGGATATGAAGACCAAGGCGAAAAATTTGATGTTTCCTTAATTGATAAATTAATACAAGATCGTATAAAAGCTAGAAATAATAAAGATTTTACGCTTGCAGATAGTATTCGTATTGAATTAAATAATATGGGAATAGAGATAGAAGACACTCAACAAGGGACTAAATGGCGAAAAAAATAACATGGAAGCAACTAAAAAAAATATTGTTATAACTTTTCCTGATGGAAAGAATAGTGAATTCTACAAAGGTATTACCGGCTATGAAATTGCTGAATCAATTTCTAAATCCTTAGCTAAGGAAGCGGCTGCAATTGAAGTTAATGGCAATCTAGATGATCTAACATCTAAGATAGAAAATAATACCAGAATTAATATTATAAAAAGAAATGATGATGAAGCATTAGAACTAATTCGTCATGACTGTGCACACATTATGGCCGAAGCTGTGCAAGAATTGTTTTCTGGAACTCAAGTAACTATAGGGCCATCCATAGAAAATGGATTTTACTATGATTTTTCTTATAAAAGACCATTTACAACTGATGATTTTCAAATAATTGAAGAAAAAATGCGAGCAATTATAGATCAAGATGCTGAATTTATAAAAGAAATCTGGAATAGAAAGGAAGCAATAAAATTTTTCAAAAATAAGGGAGAAGAATATAAAGCAGAAATAATTAAAAATATACCTGAAGAAGAATCTATTACTATTTATAAACAAGGTGATTGGGTTGACCTTTGCAAAGGACCTCATCTTCCAAGTACTAAACACATTGGCAAAGCTTTTAAATTAATGAAGGTAGCTGGAGCCTATTGGCGTGGAGATTCATCGAATGAAATGTTGACTAGAATATATGGCACCGCATGGAGAAATGAAAAAGAATTAGAATATTACCTAAAACAATTGCAAGAAGCAGAAAAAAGAGATCATAGAAAACTAGGAAGAGAAATGGATTTGTTCCATTTTCAAGAAGAAGCACCAGGAGCAGTTTTTTGGCACCATAAAGGTTGGAAGCTGTTTCAAAGTCTTATAACTTATATGCAAAAAAGACAGGATGATGCTGGATACGAGGAAATTAATACGCCTGATATAATGGATAAATCTCTTTGGGAGTTATCAGGACATTGGGAAAAGTTCGGAGATATTATGTTTACCACTGAAGCAAAAGAAGGGAGAGTTTATGCTCTTAAACCAATGAACTGCCCAGGCGGAATGCAAGTATACAAACAAGGCATAAAAAGCTATAGAGATTTGCCTTTAAGAATAGCTGAATTCGGAAAGGTACATCGTTATGAGCCATCAGGAGCATTACATGGATTAATGAGAGTTCGCGCATTTACTCAAGATGACGCTCATATTTTTTGTACTGAAAATCAAATAACTGAAGAATGTATATCTGTGTGCAACCTAATTTTAAGTATATATAAAGACTTTGGATTTGAAGATATAAGTATAAAATTTTCTGATAGACCCAAAAAAAGAGTCGGATCCGATGATATTTGGGAAAAATCTGAAAAAGCCCTAAAAAAAGCAATTGATGCCTCAGGTCTAGCTTATAATTATAATCCCGGAGAAGGAGCATTTTATGGTCCTAAACTAGAATTTGTTTTAAGAGACGCTATAGGAAGAGATTGGCAATGCGGAACACTTCAAGTCGACTTAAATTTACCTGAACGGCTTTCAGCTAACTATATCGGACAAGATGGAAATAAACATTATCCAGTAATGCTACATAGGGCTTTATTTGGTTCTCTAGAAAGATTTATAGGAATTTTATTAGAACACCACGCTGGGAAATTACCCTTATGGTTAGCACCTGTGCAAATAGTAATTTCAAATATTACTTCTGAGTCAGAAGCTTATGCAAAAGAAATACTTGAATTGTTCAAACAAAATTCTTTAAGAGCAGAACTTGATTTAAGAAATGAAAAAATTGGTTATAAAATTAGAGAACACAGTAATGCCAAAATACCTATATTGTTTATAATTGGTAACAAAGAAATGGAAGAGAGAAAAATATCGATTAGACGCCTAGGAAGTGACAAGACAGAAACTCTTAGTATAGAAGATTCTTTATCCAAATTATTAAATGAATCTAAACAACCTGAATCTATAACTTAGTAAGAACATGTTAGAATATTTTATAAAAATTTTAATTAAATTGTATCAATACACAATTTCTCCCTTATTAGGACCTAAATGTCGATATTTACCTACTTGTTCCAACTATGCTTTGGAAGCTATACATAAGCATGGAGCTTTTAAAGGAGGATTACTGACCATTAAACGTATAATTAGATGTCACCCTTGGGGTAAATCAGGACACGATCCCGTACCAGATTAGTTTATATTACTTTATTAGTTTTTATATCAATCAAATGTATTTGGCTTTTATCTATAGTAAAGGTCATATCAGATTGAACTTTTCCGACCGATTTAGGATCACAACGGGCACATACCTCAGCCTCAGATATATCAAAAAACACCATAGTATCCATTCCCATGGGTTCTAGTACTTTTACCTTTGCATTAAAATCTTCATACATATCGTGAATATGTTGTTTCGCATTCGTCAAATGCTCAGGGCGTATTCCTAAAATTGCTTCTTTATTTATTAAAACTTTATATCGGTCTAAACGTTCTTTAGGTACAGAGAAATAAAGTTTATCGTTAATTTTAATATATAAATCTTCATTTGTTTTGATTACCTGACAAGGAATAAAATTCATTGAAGGAGAACCTATAAAACTAGCTACAAAATGAGTTTTAGGAGCATTATACATTTCATCAGGGGTGCCTACTTGCTCAATAATTCCATCATTCATCACAACTATTCTATCTGCTAATGTCATTGCCTCTACCTGATCATGAGTTACATAAATTATGGTTGTTTTAAGGTGTTGATGCAGTTTTTTTATTTCAGTCCGCATCTGTCCACGCATTTTAGCATCTAAATTGCTCAAAGGTTCATCAAATAAAAATACCTTGGGATTTCTGACAATTGCTCTTCCCATAGCCACTCTCTGTCTTTGTCCACCTGACAACTGCTTTGGTCGACGATCTAATAATTCAGATATATTCAAAATTTTCGCAGCATCTAAAACTCTTTTATTAATTTCATTTTTTGAATACTTTCTCAATCTAAGTCCAAATGACATATTTTCATAAACAGTCATGTGAGGATATAATGCATAACTCTGAAAAACCATTGCAATATCCCTATCTTTTGGAGGAATATCATTTACTATATTTCCTTCTATAAGAACATTGCCTTCGGTAATCTCTTCGAGTCCTGCTATCAATCTTAAAACAGTGCTTTTTCCACAGCCAGATGGACCAACCAAAACTAAAAATTCATTATCAACTATATCTAGATTAATACCCCGAACAGCTTCTGTTATATCAAATGTCTTATGTAAATTTTTAAGTGAAACATCAGCCATAAAATTATCCCTTTGTAGCACCTGAGGTTAAGCCAGCAATATAGTAGTCCATTAAAAATGCATACAAAATAACTGGAGGGGCTGAAGCTAACAATGCTCCTGCCATTAATCCTCCCCAGTGAAAAACATCTCCTTTGATAAGGGTAGTTACTGTTCCGACAGTCAAAACCATTTCACTTTCACTATAAATAAACGCTAGGGGGTATAAAAAACCAGCCCAAGAAACAGTAAACGCAAAAATAGTAGCTGCAATCAACCCAGGCATAGCAACCGGGATAAAGACCTTGAGTAACATTTGAATATGATTAGCACCATCTATTAGAGCTGCTTCATCAAGCTCTTTGGGAATAGAAGAAAAGTAGCCTATCATTATCCAGGTGCAAAATGGGATGCTTAACGTAGGATATACTAGTACTAAAACCCAATAAGAATTGAGCAATCCTAGCCAGCCTACAATTTTAAATAAAGGTATAAATAAAAGAGTTTCAGGAACTAAATAAGTTAAGAAAATACCAGTAGCTAGAATCCCTGACCCCCAAAATTTTAACCTGGATAAGGAGTAAGCGGCTAACACACTAACTACCATAGTTATAGCAACTACTAATAAAGTAACCACTACAGTATTTCTAAAGAAAGTCAAAAATGACGTTTCTGAAAGTAAACTCCAATAATGTTCAAAAGTTACCCCATGCTCTATAATCCAAGGGTTAGTGGCTAGTTCTGCAATTTCTGTATTACTTTTTAAAGAGGTAACAAGCATGAAGTATGGGGGGAATAAAAAGAAAATAACGAAGGCTATTAAAAAACCATAAGAAGTATATAAAGCCCACTTCCTATTCGAGTGTAAACCAGATTTTGATATCAATTTTTTCATTTTCTTTTATTAATTAACTATTTAAAGCTCTTTCCCTTACATTACGTAGAATAATAAATGCAAGAATGGCCAAAATTGGAAACATAAACAAAGATACTGATGCCCCTAATGGAATATCACCTGATTCTATCCCTACCCTAAAGGCATAAGTAGAAAAAAGATGAGTTGTATTTAAAGGTCCTCCTTGAGTTAAAACTCTCACAATATCAAAATTTGCAAAAGTAACTATTATTGAGAATAACACTGTTATCGCAATTATGTTACGCATCATAGGCAAAGTAATGTGGAACAATTTTTGTATTGAACTTGCTCCATCAATAGAAGCCGCCTCATACAAATGTTCTGGAATAGACTTCAAAGCAGCTAAGTACATTATTAAAAAAAATGGTGCTCCAAACCAAACGTTAACTAAAATAACAGCAAACCTTGCCCAAAATGTTTCACTTAACCAAGGAATTGTAGGTAAAGCAAATTCAGTAAGTATCCAATTAAGAGCACTATATGTTGGCTCAAATAACCACCACCAACCTAATGTAGAAAGTGCTGGAGGGATAACCCAAGGAATTAATAAAGCGCCTCTCCATTTTCTCTGCCCTTTAGAAGGTATGGTATTAATAGAGTGTGCTGCTATAAAACCTATTAATGCCTTAAAAAATACTGCTACCAAAGCAAAAATTATTGATTGCTTTACTACTAGCCAAAATGTTTCACGTTTAAAAAGAAATAAATAATTTCCTATACCCACAAATTCTGTCTCTGCTTTATTCAGAGTAGATAAAAATATTGAATAAAGAAAAGGATAAGCCACAAGTCCAATTACTATCAATAGCAATGGAACACACATTATGAAAGCAATAGTCGATCTTTGTCTTAGCCAAATAAAAAAACTACTACTTCTAACTCCGTTACTGTATTTTCTTTTTAATTTACTCATCTTAAATAGAGTACTAACCTCTCATAACTACTCCTTCTAATTCATTCTCTGCCCACTTAATTGCTTCGTCGAATGATTCACCTTTAGATGTCACTCTAGCTATAAGATTGGGAATTATGCCCTGACTGAAAATTTGAGAAGCTATTTCTGGAGGTGCTGGATACCCTCCCGCAACCTGAATTTCATCACCTCGAATAGGATAATTATATAATACCCCGGATGGTGGTTCTGCTTCAGCCCAAATATTGCTAGTTTGATAATGAGAAATTATTCCTGGAATATCAAAACCCTGTGAAGCTTGTGTCATCCTGTGAGTATTTTCTTGCTCAGTAACATGAAGAAGCAAATCCTTAGCTGCTGAAATATTTTCGGAAAAATCCCAAATACCCCAAAAAAAAGAATTGTCAGTACGAAATCTTCCCTTGGGGCCTTTTGGAGCATCA
>PTKJ01000090.1 GCA_002937675.1 Alphaproteobacteria bacterium MarineAlpha9_Bin1
CGTAAAACCAATGCATTGGTCTCCGTTGGAGTAGTAACATCATTTTGCGACACAATTTCTCCTTTTTTAACTTCCTTTATAATCTTTATTTTATGTGCCAAACCTATTGGCAAAGCATTAATAGAAATAGAACTCTCTGCAGGCAAAAGCTTTCCCCAAACCGTCCGACCTCCTTCACCGTCAAGGAATTCTCCTGGAATTAAATCTTTTTTAGCTACTGATACGACATCACCCAAAAAATTTTTTGTCGAGCCTACGGCTTGTTCGTCTAATACGGCTTTTCCTACACTAAACCCCAATTCTAAACCGATAAGATGCACTGGCCTCCAAAGTGCAGCATACTTTCCTCCTTCATCCGTACACACACCATACTCGCTAAAACACCTAGACACATATTCTGTGCTGGCTTTAAATACCACATAAACTCCAAATCTTAAATCATCAGAAATTGTTTCCCCATTTCTTTTAAGAGAAGAAACAACTTCAACAGTTCCCTCATCAGTAATAATTCCTCCCTCTTTTTCAGGCTTCAAAATTTGTGCCAAATTAGAAGTGCCAACAGGTGGAAATTTTAAACCGTTTTGAGGAACTATTAATCCAGTTGCATTAGCAACAGCCGCCATCTCAATTGCTGACTTAGTGCCATCTAAAAAAGAATTAAACATTTTTGGATTTAACCCTCCTGCAGCTGCTTCTTGACTACTAATACCATAGTATTTCCAAACCGTTTCAGGGGTACTTTCATGATATATTGGTAAATATTGGGTTCCCTTTCCTGCACATGTAATTTCAAACCCGGAACTTCTGATTCTTTCTACTAATTCACATATAAGTGATGGTTGATCACCATAGGCCATACTACATACAACTCCTGCTTCATTTGCTCTCTTTATTAAGGACGCACCACACAAAACATCTGCCTCAACAGTAACTAAAACTACATGAGATTTCACATTAAAGGCAGCTAAAGAATGATCAATTCCTGCCTCAGGATTTCCTGTTGCCTCAACTATAACATCTAACTGTTCCGCTCCAGCTATTTCCATACCGTCTTCAGTTATATATATACTCGATTCTTGCAGAGCTTTATTTAAACTATCTGCTCTGATATTAGAATCATAACCTGCTGTAATGAGTGCATCATTTGCTCTTTTATAGTCTAGATCTGCTACAGCAGAAATTTGAAAACCTTTTGTTATTCTTGCCTGTGACAAAAACATGGTTGCAAACTTGCCGAGACCTATTACTCCAATTTTTACAGGATTTCCGTCTTCAAACCTTTTTCTTAATCTGTCAGCTAAATCTAGATTCATAATTTTCTTATTTGAACTTTTATTAAACTTTTTCTTGAAGGCAATTGTCATTTAGACACTTTATAGGATCAAAATCTCTGTGAGCGATATATTCTGGTCTAGTAAATTTTCTAATATGATTGCTAGTCCTATTTAAAGATATATAGACAATAGTTCTATTCCAAGGAGACATGTTGGATGGAGAGCCGTGTACAAGTGAAGAATCAAAGAATACCACCGATCCTGCCTTACCAGTAGGGGAAACTATCCCTCCTTTATTAACAAGCTCAGATATTGTTTCCTCGTTTATTGTCCAAAGAGCGTATGAAGTTGTTTGGGTATCGTGGCTTGAATCTATATATCCTTCTCTATGAGATTTGGGAATAAAATTTAAAGGTCCATTAAACTGCGTTACATCATCCAAAAATAGACCAACGTTTAAAGCCAGACCCTCAGGCATATCATCATCATTTTTCCATGTAGCATAATCCTGATGCCACTGCCATACGTCTCCATCAAATGCCATCTTCGCATTTAGTTTAAATTGATGAACATAAACTTCACCCCCTAAAAGTTGCATTGTTGGTTCTATAATTCTTGGATGTCTGGCCAATTTAGAAAAAATATTATTAAAAGTATGAGCTCCGAAAACAGTCCTTATGGCCTTTCCATTCTTCTCTTTTACTACTTCTGGCCTTTCAATATTATATATTGCTTTTGCCTCATTATTCATTAACTCAATTTCATCGGTTTGAAAAAGATCCTCAATAAAAATATATCCTAATTCCCTAAAAGATTTTATCTGTTTTTCAGTTAGTTCCATTTATATCTCCAAGGTTATTTATAGTATTTAATATGAATTTTTCAAATTATATTATGTAATTTCTTTATTTTTAATAATTTTCATAATTTCAATTTTAGCTGTTTCTGCATCCTTGACTTCTATTTCAAACTCAGTTCTAAAACATTCTTTTTTAATGAGAAAATCATAACCTTCAGAGTCAACTCCAATTATATGAGGATTACTTAATATTCTATTATTAATTTGATCTATTATTTTTTGTTCTGAATCAATTAAAGTCTTGTACTTATTTCCAAGCACTTCATTTCTATCTAGCCAATATATTCTTCCAAATCCTGAAATCAAATGAACTTTTTCAACAAATAAGTTAAAAATAGTAAAATCATTAAACTTTGAATAAATTTTAGCTTCAGGATGACGCAACAAAAACCTATTTAATAAAAGACCTTTTTCTTCTTTTTCGAATGCTTCAAATGCTGAACAAAGTACAGAAAACCTTGTCCCAGCTAAAGGATCATCTAAAAAATTACAATTTTCATAAAAAATAGAAACCTTATTGTTATTTCTTATCGCTTTAGTATGCTCTGCTAGTTCAGAAATAAAAATATAAGGCGAGCCATCATGTTCACAACAGGAGAGCACTAAAGAACCATAAGGCCATTCCTTTTTATTCAAACAAGTAGATAAAACTGCTGTCTTAGACTCTCTAATAATTTTTCGAACTAACGTTCCATAGTTCGATTTACTTTTCTCTGCAATTTTGTTCATAATACCACCCATTAAAATGGCTATATACTATTTTCCAACTGCGGCGCCTTCTCTTCTAGGATCAGCAGTTCCCCAAAGTATACCGTTTTCGTCTCTATAAACGATATGTATTCCACTTACCATTTTCTTTCTTTCTATTTTATATCCCAATTTTTCCAAATCTTTTGTAATTTCATCACCTTTCGAACCAGTTTCAACAGCGCTATATGGACCTCTATTACAAATATTAGGACTTTTAACAATATCCTTTATAGACATGTTTAAATCAATAAAACGTACCAAAGATAGGGCTACGTAGCATATTATTCTCGATCCTCCCGGAGAGCCTATAACAAGTCTAAGACTCCCGGAGGAATCAAATACTAGTGTTGGAGACATAGATGAACGAGGTTTTTTTCTAGCTTCAGGTCTATTAGCGATAGGATGGCCTTCACCATCAAAAGGATAGAATGAGAAATCTGTCATTTGATTATTTAGCAAAAAACCAGAAACCATTAGACCACTTCCAAACATAAACTCTATTGAAGAGGTTAAAGATGCTGCATTACCAAATTGATCTATAATAGAAATATGTGTAGTAGAATTTAATTCACTAGTCATATCTTTGCCCATTTTATAAGCATTTTTATTATTAAAATTTCCTGGCTTTACAGGTTGGTTAATAGCTCTCTCATTAACTTGATTTGCTCTTAACTTCAAATATGTTTTATCTAGCATTTCTGAAATAGGCACTTTAACAAATTTATCATCTGCGATGTAATAATCTCTATCTGCATAAGCAATCTTAGAAGCTTCTAAAAATAAATGCCATACTTCCACATTTTTTATCGATCCAGAATTCAAATTAAAATTGCTAAGTATACCTAATATTTGTAAAACTGTTATTCCTCCTGAACTAGGAGGGCCCATTCCGCATATTTTCCACCCTCTATAATCTGCACAGACCGGATGAACCGCTTTTGGCCTTACCAATGAGAAATCTTCATTTACTAAAAGACCAATATTATCAGAATCATTAACCGCTATCAAAATTGACTTAGCAATTATTCCCTCCAACAAGCCGCTTGAACCTTTTTTTCTAATGATTCTAAGACTATCTGCAAGTTCTTTATTCACCAATTTTTTGCCAGGTATTAATCCACCGTTTTCTATATTAAAGTATTTTTTAGATGCAGATTGATTTTTCAAATGTGGTGCCTTTTTTATTAATTTTGCTAGTCTTTCTCCTATGACAAATCCATTATTTGAATAGTTAATAGATTCATCAAATAATTGTGTCCAATCTAAAATTCCATATTGTTTATGAGCCTTCTCAAGCATTGAAACTAATGAGGGTGCGCCAACTGCTAAACCACCCGCTAGTGTTTCTATAAACTCCTTTTTCTTTCCATTAATTTTTAAGAAAACATTAGGGTTAAATTTTATCGGGGCTCTTTCCCTGCCATCGAAAGCTGTTATTTTTTTTTCTTTAAAATCATAATACAGTAGAAATCCTCCTCCTCCTATTCCCGATGACTGAGGCTCTACAACATTTAAAACCATTTGAGCAGCTATAATTGCATCTATCGCTGATCCGCCCCTATCTAAAATATTTTGTGCAGCTATAGATGCCCTTTTATCCGCGGTTACTATCATATATTTTTTACCATTACTTATCTTTGATTGCCCTACACTGTCTACATTTCCTTCAGGAGTAGCTTTCATAAGCTCATCAACTTCAGCTGAATTAATGCTATTAGTAATCAGACAAAGACAAAATGGAACCAGGATAAATATACACTTAAAACAATACATCATAATATTTCCAAAAAAATCTTATATATAACTATTGACCAAAATTAATTGTAGCTTTATGCATTATTTATATTGTTATACTTAAATAATTAATTTGATACATAATAAGAATGTAATAGAACTTTCATTCTTCGGAAAATAATAAAGTAATGTCTATCGAAATAGTAAGAAATATTTTAGAATTAAAAAGTGCTATAGCCAGAAGGAGAATGGAACCTACAAATTCTGCTGCTTCTGTTGGAATAGTTCCCACTATGGGTTCTATTCATGCAGCTCATGAAAAACTAGTCTCTGTCGCTAGAATACACTCAGACATTGTAGTGGCTACCATATTTGTAAATCCTAAACAATTTAGCGAAGATGA
>PTKJ01000091.1 GCA_002937675.1 Alphaproteobacteria bacterium MarineAlpha9_Bin1
TGTAATAAATGCAGGTGATGGACAGCACGAACATCCCACACAAGCATTACTTGATGCTTTAGTTATAAGACGGAGAAAAGGAAAAATAAAAGGTCTTAAAGTGGCGATTTGCGGAGATATAGCTCATAGCCGTGTAGCAAGATCAAATATTAAACTACTCACTACTATGGGAGCTAAAGTGAATGTCATAGCTCCTAAAACACTAATGCCAAATGGAATAGAGAACCTTGGAGCAAGAATATATAATGATATGAAAAAAGGCTTAGAAAATACAGATATAGTCATGATATTAAGGCTTCAACATGAGCGTATGCATGGCTCTTATATTCCTTCCCCCAGAGAATATTTTAGATTTTATGGACTAGACATAATAAAACTAGGGTACGCCAAAAGAGATGCGCTTGTAATGCACCCTGGACCCATAAACAGAGGAATAGAAATAGACAGCCAACTAGCTGATGATATAGACCGTACTTTAATATTAGAACAAGTTGAATTAGGAGTAGCAATTAGAATGTCAGTTATAGAACACTTAATTAGTAATACAGAAAACTAATGCAGATTATTAGGAAAAAAAATTTAAATAAATTAGCTTTTGTAAATGCTCATATAATAGATCCTTGTACAAAAATGGATGGAATTGGAACCTTGCTAACTCAGGGTAAAAAGATAGCTCAAGTTGGAGTTGGTCTCTCTAAAAATCGGATTCCTAATGACGCAACAATTATAGATTGTAAAAAAAACATTTTAGCACCTGGAATAATTGACATTAGAGCTAGATTAGGTGAGCCAGGGAATGAACACAAAGAAACTATCACTAGTGCTTCAAATGCCGCTCTATCAGGAGGAATTACTAGTTTAGTGTCTATGCCAGATTCAGATCCTATAGTCGATCAGATTTCAGTTGTAGAATTTATAGCTAGGAGAGCTCGAGAAACTAATGGAGTAAAAATTTTTCCAGCAGCATCTATAAGTAAGAATTTAGAAGGAAAGAAATTGACTGAAATGGGACTATTACTTGAGGCAGGAGTGGTATTATTTACTGATGCCAACAGGTCAATAGGTAATTCAAAAATGATGCACCAAGCTCTTACTTATTCAGATAATTTTAATATTTTACTAATGCAACATCCTGAAGAAAATAATTTATCTGAAGGTGGAGCTATGAATTCTGGATCACTATCCACAAGATTAGGATTGCCAGGGATTTCTCGCTTATCAGAAATCATTCAAATAGAAAGAGACATACGGCTTTTAGAAAATACTGGAGGAAAACTTCATTTTTCAAATATCTCTACAAAAGAATCTGTAGATATTATTGTTAAAGCAAAAAAAAGAGGCTTAAATATCTCGTGTTCTACTGCTCCTCACTATTTTTTATTAAATGAAGAAGCTGTTGGCCAATGGAGAACGTTTGCTAAAGTATCGCCTCCTTTAAGAAATGAATATGATAGAAAAGCAATATATAAAGCAATTATAAAAGGTGATATAGACGCCATAATAAGTGACCATAGTCCACATGACCAAGACAGTAAAAGACTGCCATTTGAACAAGCTGCTTCAGGTATTATAGGATTAGAGACTTTATTACAATTATCGTTAAAACTTGTTCATCAAGGAAACATGAAACTCATTGATTTGTTAGAAAGGTTGACTTATACCCCTTCTAAAATAATCGGTTTAGAACTGGGTCGTTTAACAAAAAATACAGCAGCAGATATAATAATTTTTGACCCCAATCAAAAAGAAATTATTGATCCCAGAAAATTTAAAAGTAAGTCTCGCAACTGCCCGTTTGAAAAAGAACCAGTTAAAGGAAAAATTTTGGCTACCGTAGTAGACGGGAGAATAGCATTCCAAAATAAATCTCAGAAAATGATTGCCTAGTACTATGCCTTTTTATTTGGAAAATTTCATTAGCGATATAATTATTTTGATATCTACTACCAGTCCGTACCTGATTATATTAGGCTTTTTAATTGGATCTATACCCTTTGGGTTATTAGTTTCCATTATTGCAGGGTATGGAGACATTCGAAAAATTGGTTCAGGAAATATAGGAGCAACTAATGTATTAAGAACAGGAAATAGATCCTTGGCAGCTTTAACTTTATTTATGGATCTTTCAAAAGGCTTTCTCCCTCTATACTTAAATAAAATATTGATTATAGATAAACTGAACCATGAAATTATATCATTACAATACGCCTTTACTTGTCTTGCTTTAGTTTTGGGTCATATGTACAGTCCTTTTCTAAAATTTAGAGGAGGGAAAGGAGTCGCCACATCTGCAGGAATATTAATTTTTCTTTCTTGGCCGTGTTTTATATTAACAATTTTAATTTGGGTATTAGTCGCATTTGCTACAAAAAAATCTTCATTAGGAGCTCTTGCCGCATCTCTATCAGCTCCCATATTTTTATGGTCTCTTAAGCAAATAAGCGACGTAAATACGCTTTATAGCTTTCCAAAATTATATAATTCTGAAATTATTGTATTAGTGATAATAATGATTTTTATATGGTTCAAACATATTCCTAATATTAAGCGTGTAATAAACCGAGAGGAACCTAAAATTTAATAAAAAAGTAAATTTTTTAAAAATAATGTTTGCCATAAAAGATAAAAATTATTAATCCTGCAATAATTAAATAAAAAAATTAAGGTAAATCGATGAATATTGTGGTGGTTGAATCATTTGCAAAATCAAAAACCATAGGCCAGTATTTAGGTAAAGATTATAAAGTTATTTCATGTCAAGGCCATGTTCGAGACCTTCCTGAAAAAAGCGGTATGGTATTACCCGAAAAAGATTTTGCTATGAAATATGCAATTATCGGCTCTAGCAAACCACGTATGGACGAAATTAAAAACGCTATTACACAAGGAGATATACTCTGGCTGGCTACTGATCCTGATAGAGAAGGTGAGGGCATAGCATGGCATCTTAAAACTGTATTGGAAGAAGAAAATAAACTCGAAAATGTTGAACTAAAAAGAATAACATTTCATGAGATAACTAAATCTGCAATATTAGAAGCTTTTAAAAACCCAAAATCGATAGATAATAATTTGGTAGATGCCTACCGAGCAAGATTAGCTTTGGATTATCTTACAGGATATCAATTATCTCCGATATTAATTAGAA
The DNA here is from genome assembly GCA_002937675.1 of Alphaproteobacteria bacterium MarineAlpha9_Bin1. Classification (GTDB taxonomy): domain Bacteria; phylum Pseudomonadota; class Alphaproteobacteria; order TMED109; family TMED109; genus MarineAlpha9-Bin2. The sequence goes on from PTKJ01000091.1 coordinate 3,149, forward strand.
AACTTAAGGGAGCAAAATCAGGTGGAAGAGTCCAATCTGTCGCTCTCAAACTTATTTGCGAAAGGGAAATAGAAGTGGAAGCTTTCAAACCACAAGAATATTGGACGATTGAAACTTCATTTTCTACTGAATCAATTGAGAAAATTACTGCTATTTTAACTACTATAAATGATAAAAAAATAGAAAAGTTCGAAATAACGAACAGTACCCAAGCAGAAGAAATTTTAGTAAAAATAAAGGCTTCTACTTTTAAAATAAAAGATATTAACAAGAAAAGAACAAAAAGAAATCCATATGCGCCTTTTAAAACTTCCTCACTTCAACAAGAAGCTCATGCAAAATTAGGATTTAGTGCTAAAAATACTATGGACGTAGCTCAATCTTTATACAATGGAGTAGACATAAAAGGAAGAACTACAGGTCTCATCACATATATGAGGACGGATTCAAATAATCTATCAGATGTTGCTATATCACAATCTAAAGAAGTTATAAATGAGCTGTATGGGGATAAATACTTGTTAACAAGAAAATACAAAAATAAATCAAAACACGCTCAAGAAGCCCATGAAGCAATTAGACCCACAGACCTTAAGTTGTTACCTAAAGATATTGAGAATTATTTAACAGACTGGCAAAAGAAACTATATGACTTAATCTGGAAAAGAACTATTGCTTCTCAAATGGCAAGTGCAGAGATAGATGAACTAGCAATAGATATTATTTCAGAAAACAACGAATTTGGTCTTCGAGCAACTGGTTCTGAGACTGCCTTTGAAGGATTCAGAAAAGTTTACTCCGAGGAAAATGATGATCAAAATTACCAACTTAAAGAAAAAAATAAGAATCTTTCCAAAATTTCTAAAGATGAAAAAATCAAACCTATAGAATCAGACAAACTTCAACACTTCACGCAACCTCCGGCTAGATTTAATGAAGCAAGCCTAATAAAAAAATTAGAAGATTTAGGGATAGGGCGCCCTTCAACCTATCAAAATATTACACTCACAATAAAAAGACGGGGGTATGTTAATCTGGACAAAAGGAGATTTATTCCAACTGCAAGAGGAAGAGTGGTTTCATCTTTTCTATCTATTTATTTTAAAAAATATATAGACTATAAATTTACCGAAAACCTAGAAATAGAGCTTGATGAAATATATAGAGGAAAAAAAGAATGGAAAGAAATACTTGAAGAATGGTGGTTTCCTTTTAAGGAAGCAATTGATGAAGCTGCTAATCTCAGAATAAGAGATGCCTTAGAAAAAATTAATGAGGATCTAGGCCCTCATTTCTTTCCTGATAGAACAGATGGTAAAGACCCACACAAATGCCCTAAATGTGAGAATGGAAAATTACAAATCAATAATGGAAGTCAGGGAGGCTATATAGGTTGTTCTAATTGGCCCGATTGTAATTTCAATACTAATTTATCAGTAGGCGCAAAAGAAATTAAAAACTCTCAAGAGCATATTATACTTGGCAAAAATGATGATGGACTAAGTATTTCATTAAGAAGCGGGCCTTATGGACACTACGTACAACTAGGAGAATCAGAAAAAAATAAAAAACCATCAAGGGCGGCTATTCCAAAAAACTTTAACATAGAAGAGATTACATTAGAAATAGCAAAAAAGTATTTATCTCTTCCAAGAAATATAGGAAGTCATCCGGAGACGGGAAAAATGATTACTGCCCAAATAGGAAAGTTTGGACCATATGTAAAGCATGAAAAGATATTTGCAAGTATACCTAAAAATGAGGATGTATTTGAAATTGGAATTAATCGTGCTGTAGACCTAATAGTTGAAAAACAAATGAGACCTGCTGCAAAATATAG
>PTKJ01000092.1 GCA_002937675.1 Alphaproteobacteria bacterium MarineAlpha9_Bin1
TTAGACATAAATATTATATTACTTAATTGTTAAGTAGTATTCTTTATATTAATTGTTTATTATAATATAGGTTGAATTTGTTAAATATACATAACTATTTGTTTTTATAAAAAAATTAAAAAAGAATTTTAAAAGTGAACTATGGTTAAAAATGGGATAGAAATTTTATGTGCTACAAAAGGGATTAAGCTTACTCATCAAAGAAGGGTAATAGCCAAAGTAGTCTCTAAATCTGAAGATCATCCTGATGCAAATATGATATATAAAAGAGCAACAAGGGCAGACTCAAGAATAAGTATGGCCACTGTATATAGAACGATGAAGTTATTTGAGAATAGTCAAATTGTTTCTGTCAGAGATTTTGGAGATGGTAGGTCTAGATATGAATTATTTTCAAATGAACACCACGATCACCTAATAGACGTAGAAAATGGTGAGGTGATAGAATTTGTAGAGGAGCAAATAGAAGATTTGCAAGATAAGGTTGCAAAAAAGTTAGGTTATCAATTAACAGGTCACAGATTAGAACTCTATGGAAAAAAAATAAAAAGATAGACTTAAGTAGTATTAGATAAAATTGGAAATTGTAAAAATGGCAACAGCTGAAGATTACTCTAGAGAAGTAGAAAGCGTTCATTCTGGAAATTTTGAAGTAAGATTGGCAAGAGATTTGGAAGAAATCGATGCTGCTCAATCTTTGAGATATAGGGTTTTTTACGAAGAAATGTCGGCTAATCCTTCTTCAAAAATGAAAGCATTAAAGAGGGATTTTGATAAATTTGATAATTTTTGGGATCACCTATTAGTACTAGATAATTCAAAAACTGATATAGAAGATAAAGTTATAGGTACATATCGTTTAAATAGAAAAAGTAGAGCTCAAAATTTAGGAGGATTTTATACTTCTCAGGAGTACAATATCGAAGGACTTTTAAAACACCCCGGGGAGATTTTAGAGCTAGGTAGATCGTGTGTTGATGTTAATTATAGAAATGGTCAAACGATGCAGTTATTATGGAGAGGTATAGCAAATTATGTTTTTTTTCATAATATAGAGATAATGTTTGGATGTGCTAGTTTTCCAGGAATAAAAGTAGAGCCAATAAAAATGTTGCTTTCCTATCTTTATCATAATCATTTGGCCCCTAAAGATATACGTCCAGTAGCCGTCTCAAACAGATATATAGATATGAATATATTGGATAAAGAAAAAATCAATGCCATTGAAACTAGGAAAAAAATTCCTCCATTAATAAAGGGTTATCTACGTTTAGGATGTTTTGTAGGAGATGGCGCCGTATTAGATCAGCAATTTGATACAATAGATATATGTATAGTTCTTAAAACAGATTTGGTTACACGAAGATACAGAGCACATTATGAGTCTGATACGAATTAAAGTTTTATTAGGTTAAATATAATAAATATGAATAAACTGGCAAGTTTTCTAACACATTTTTTATCATCAATAAGGACAGTACTTAGGCTAGTTGCAGTAGTTTTATGGTTTTTCACATTGTTTATGATTTTTATTATTACTAGAGGTTTAAATTTAAAAATTAAAGATGATATGCCGAGATTATTTCATTATGGATTTCTTAAATTGCTCAATGTTAGAGTTGATTTGTATGGAACGCTTAAACGTGATAAACCTGGTCTTATAATTTCTAATCATGCCTCTTGGTTAGATATATCTATATTATCTTCTTTAACCAATATTTGTTTTATAGCTAAGTCGGAAGTTTCTAACTGGCCTGTAATAGGTTTTTTAGCAAAGTTGCAAGATACTTTGTTTATCGAGAGAAAAGCTAACAGAGCAGCCATACAAAAAAATGAAATTATGAATTTTTTATCAAGAGGAAAAAAATTAGTACTATTTCCAGAAGGAACTTCTTCCGATGGGAATAGAGTTTTAAGTTTTAAGTCCTCTTTATTTTCTATAGGGGAAACAGAGAAAAGCAAACTTGGGGACTATGAGTTTCAGGCAGTTACAATATGTTATTCTGGGATAAATGGTCTTCCTATGTCTAGAAGCCAGAGACCTAATGTTGCTTGGTGGGGTAACATGAATCTGTTTAGCCATTTATGGAATTTAATGAGTTTAAGTAGCATAGTGATTACAGTAACAGCACATGAACCTATTTTCAATGTTGATAACAGAAAGACTATGTCGTTTACGGCATGGAAGCAAGTATCCTATGGTATGGGAAAAGCACTATCAGGCTCCCCATCTCCTGTAGAGATTAAAGAAACTGTTATGTGAGGCTTTAATGAAAAATATTGCAAAAAAGAAAAAAATGTACATTAAGACATACGGTTGCCAGATGAATGTTTATGATTCTGATAAAATGCTCGATTTGATGATTCCTCATGGATTTGTTGAGGAAAAAGATTTTAAAGATGCAGATCTTATTATTTTAAATACTTGCCATATACGGGAGAAAGCTGCTGAAAAAGTATATTCTGATTTGGGTAGAATAGTTCCTATAAAGAAAAAAGCTATGAAAAGTGGAAGAAAAATAAAAATAGTGGTTGCCGGATGTGTAGCTCAAGCTGAGGGCAGGGAAATTATAAAAAGACAACCCGCTGTAGATATAGTAGTTGGGCCTCAAACATATCATAAATTGCCTGAATTTTTATTTAACAGTGATAAAGTTTCTAAAAGCGTAGTACATACTGAATTTCCAGTAGAAAGTAAATTTGATGAAATAAAAATTAACAGGATATTAAATAATCCTGTTTCATTTCTCAGCATCCAGGAAGGATGCAATAAATTTTGTAGTTTTTGTGTGGTCCCCTATACACGAGGTGCAGAGTATTCTAGACCAGGACTAGATGTTCTTGAAGAAGCGAAGAGTTTAATTAAAAAGGGAGCAAAGGAAATATGTCTATTAGGGCAAAATGTTAATGCTTATCATGGCCAGGTTGGGAATAAACTGTGGACTTTGTCTAGGTTGATCAAGGAAATAGCAGAAATAGAGGGACTGAGAAGAATAAGATATACAACTTCCCATCCGTCTGATATGGACGAAGAATTAATTAAAGCACATGGAGAAGTAGGAGCACTTATGCCTTATTTACATTTACCCGTGCAGTCTGGTGATGATGATGTTTTAAAATCTATGAATCGCAAGTATACCGTAGAAACCTATAAAACTATTATAGAAAAACTAAGGACCGTATGTCCAGATATTGCACTTTCTTCTGATTTTATAGTAGGCTTCCCTGGAGAGAGTGATAAAGCATTTGATAAAACTATTAAATTAGTGAAAGAAATAAATTTTTCTCAAGCTTATTCGTTTAAGTACTCACGTCGACCTGGAACTCCAGGGTCAATTATGAAGAGGCAAGTATCTGAAAAAATAAAATCCAAAAGATTATTAGCTTTGCAGAAGATTTTAAATGACCAACAGTTATTTTTTAATATGTCATTTTTGAATAGTAAATTAGAAGTACTATTGGAGCGTAAGGGCAAATATAAAAACCAATTATTAGGAAGAAGTCCATATATGCAGGCTATACATGTTACTGATCCAAGTATTGCTTTGGGACAGTTTATAGATGTGACTATTGCAGAGGCAACTAAAAATAGCTTAAGAGGTAATTTAATAGCAATTAATAAAAGAGGAATGAATTGAAGACAGCTGTAACAAAAACAAATAAAGGATTAATTGTTTCTTTTGATAATGAAAAACTAATACCTGATTTGTTTGGAGAGTATGACAGTAATCTGAATCGTATAGAAAAATTATTAGATGTAAATATTAAAGGAAGAGGAAAAGTAATACAGGTTACTGGTAAAAATGCAGAATTCGCTAGAAGTGTTATTAATGATTTGTATATTCAATTGAAAAAAGGTTTTATTGTAGGTTTAGAAGAAGTTGATGCTTCAGTTAGAATGAATAATGGGGAAAATAAGAGAGATAAAAATATACTAGTCGATTATATTATTAAAACTGTAAGGAAAAGTATAAGACCTAGAACTCACTCACAAATCAGTTATGTTGAAACTTTAAAATCAAAAGAATTAACTTTTGGTATAGGACCAGCTGGCACAGGAAAAACTTATTTGGCAGTTGCTTATGCTGTATATATGCTAGAAAAAGGAGAGATTGAAAAAATAATTTTATCTCGACCTGCAGTAGAAGCTGGGGAAAGACTAGGTTTTCTACCCGGAGATATGAAAGATAAAGTAGATCCCTATTTAAGGCCTCTATATGATGCTTTGGAGGATGTTCTATCCTCAAAGAAAATTGAGAGAAACATGCAGTTGGGAATTATAGAAATAGCTCCTCTAGCATTTATGAGAGGAAGAACATTATCTAATGCTTTTGTTATTTTAGATGAGGCCCAAAATACTAGCAAAATGCAAATGAAGATGTTTTTGACGAGATTAGGCTTTAATTCTAGGATGGTAGTAACTGGTGACTTAACACAAATAGATTTACCAGTAGAACAAAAGTCGGGCTTATTTGAAGCATTGAAAATTACAAAAAATCTTTCTCAGACCGGGCAAATTTATTTCACGGAAGAAGATGTAGTAAGGAATCCCTTAGTTGAGAAAATAGTCCATGCATATGGAGTGTATGAGAAGAAAAAGAAATAATGACGAATAAACTTAAGGTTAATTTTGATATAACAAAAATAGATTGGGGAAAATTGGGTGGATATGGGCTTTATTTTTATTTATCAAACGATATTTGGAAAAATTATGGAAATGCTGACGCAGAATTATCTATACTGTTAACTGATAGTAGTGAAATGTGTGCTCTAAATAAAAAATGGAGAAATAAAAATATTGAAACAAATATATTAGCATTTCCTAATTTTAAAGAACAGTTTTCAAATAAATTACA
>PTKJ01000093.1 GCA_002937675.1 Alphaproteobacteria bacterium MarineAlpha9_Bin1
AGCTTGCTCAAACCCCCTAAAATTATTACCACCTAGATAAAATCTATCTGATAGTAGAATATCTTGATCTAATCCAGCAGCTATGCCGGCATCCATTGTAAGTCCAAAAATTATTTGTTTATCATTGTATGGAATATAGTACTTATAGCTGTTAATAATTCTAACATATTTTTTATCGCCTCCAATACCTGCGAGTGAAGCATTAGCACTTGCAGAAAATCCCTCTGTTGGATTTAATCTATTATCTAATCTGTCATAGGTAAAAGAAGTATTTAATGTTGATAAAAGTGTTTTTCCCTTCTCAGCAATCACTGAGCTTGAAGCTCCCGTCTCAGGTTTTAAATTCCTTGTTTCTAATATATAGCCGACCCCCTGATTCAAATATTCAGAAAGAGCAAAATTGCTTCTAATGCTAAGACCTGTTTTATCTAATACGTATCTACTTTCTCGATAATCATAAATATCATCATAAATATCAGCACCTAACGAAACATCTCTATTATAAAAATATGGCTCTAAAAAGCCTGCTGATACAGTTTGTTGTCTTCCTGATAACCTCGCTTGTAAATTCACTGATTGTCCTTTTCCCATAAAATTTCTCTCTCTTATTCCAAAATTTACTAGTCCTCCTGCAGTGGAAGAAAAACCTCCTCCAAACGATAACTCACCAGTAGGTTTTTCTACAACCTCTATATCTAAATCAGAAAATCCATAATTTCCTGTAGGAACTTCTTTTATGTCCACTTTTTCGAAAAATTCTAAATTCCTAATTACAGTATGAGACCTAGAGATCAATTTAGAAACAATAGCATCACCTTCTGCTAATCTCATGTTTCTTCTAATCACTTGATCTTCAGTTCTATCATTTCCTTTAATATTTATTCTAGAAACATATATTTTTTCTGCCTCATTCACTCTTAAGTTCACATTTATAAGACTTTTATTCTCAACCCTCTGTACCTCCGGAACTACAACTATAAATGGATAACCTTGAAGAAGTATAATATCTGTTAATTCGTCTATAGCTTCTTCAACCTTATTGACACTATATGTCATTCCATTTTTTAAAGGTAACTGTTCTAGAACATCTTTCGTATCGACTCCCTGGACTAAATTTTCTATTGAAACATTTTGGATATTATATTTTTTCCCCTCTTCAATAGAAAAAATAATATTAAATCCTTCTTTATCTTTACTTAATTGAGCTACAGAAGATTCAACAGAAAAGTCTGCATATCCATGATCTAGATAAAATTTTCTTAGTTCTTCTCTATCCAAAGATAATTGATCTGGATCATACCTATCTGTAGCAGTTAATATTGAATACCATCTAGTTTGCCTGGTAACGATAATATCTCTTAAACGCCTATCTGAAAAATTCTCATTACCTACAAAATTTATAGAAAGTATTGATGTGTTCTCTCCTTCATTGATTTCAAATACTATGTCGACTCTATTTTTTGGCAAAATAATTATTTTAGGGTTTACTGCTGCATCAAATCTTCCAATTCTTCTATAAATAGTTATCATTCTATTTACTTCATCCTGAATCTTCGCTTTCGTGAATACACTTCTTGGAGCTATTCTTATCTCGTCGTAGAGAGACTCATCATCTATGTCTTCATTACCTTCAAAAGAAATTCGATTAATAATTGGATTTTCTACCACTTTAATTAATAGGGTGTTTTTCCGCCTTGATACTTTAACATCTGAGAAAAACCCTGACGAAAAAATATTTTTTACAGTTTCATTGATTTTATTCACATCAAATTCATCACCTATATCAATAGATACATAAGTTTCGATTGTTTCGTTCTCTACCCTTTGATTACCTTCAATAACAATTTCAGAAATGACTGATTCCTGAGCAAAAATGTGTTGCCCAAAATTAGTAAAAAAACTAATTATGAGAATAATTAAAATACTAGCAAAAGTTTTGTTCATAAAAGTTTCCATAATATTAGCACTAGTTAGCTTTTAAAAAAATAACGAACAATATCATTGTAAAAGACTAAAAGCGTTATGCCAATAATTAAAACTATTCCAATTGATGACGCATATTCTTGAAGGCCATCTTTTAAAGGTCTACCTAGTATGGATTGTAAAATAAAAAATAATAAGTGACCTCCATCTAATAAAGGAATGGGAAAAAGATTTATCAATCCTAAATTAATTGAAATTATAGCCATGATCCATATAAAGTCCTGAGCTCCCCTTTCAGCAGCTTTCGATGCCTCATTTGCAATCATAATTGGGCCTCCCATTTCTGAAGCACTTCTTTCTCCCATTACAATTTCTTTTAGACCTTTCAAAGTTAAAAATGTAAATTTATAAGTACTTTCTACCGCATAACCTAAAGATTTAAATACTCCAACTCTTTCATATAAAACGATAGTTTTTGCAACCACACCTATTTTTCCTTCGAAATACTCATTTCCCTCATTATCAATTATAGTTTCTGAGTCTGGAACAATTACAATCTCTATATTATTACTATTTCTTTTTATTAAAAAATTCAGCTCTTTGTTGGGATTAGAAACAACAATATCTCTAATCTGCATAAAATCTTTAATTTCTATGTCATTTATCTTCAATATTTCATCTCCAGATTTTATATCATATTTACTAGCAGCAGAATTTGGTAAAACTTTATCTACTATTGGTAAAACACTTGAAGAAATAGGGATTCCATAAGATTGAAACAAAACAAAGAACAATACTACTGCAAATAAAAAATTTGCAAATGGACCTGCAACTACTATTGCAGATTTTTGTAGCAAATTCTTATTATGAAAAGCTTTAGATAAATCTTTTTTTTGTATATTCTTATTCAAATCTTTGTCAGGACTACTTGCTACATTAATATCTCCAAAAAACTTAACATATCCTCCAATAGGAATGAGACTAAACTTCCATCTTGTACCTGACTGGTCATTAAAACCAAATAACTCTTTTCCAAAGCCAATTGAGAACACCTCCACTTTTACACCGTTATACCTAGCGACTAAATAGTGGCCCAATTCATGGACAAAAACTATTACCGTTAATAATAATAAAAACCAAAATAATATCATCGCATACTCATATTATCTATTAATTTTCCTCCTAATATTCTTGCCTCTCTGTCTGATCCGATTATAGACTCCAAATCAGTATTTTGTGTAATATTAAGTTTCGAAAGCACCTCTTCAATAATTTCCATTATGCACAAAAACTTTATTCTTTTATTTAAAAAAGCCTTTACGGCTATTTCGTTAGCAGCATTTAGTAGTGTGGGAGCTGTACCCCCAATTTTTATAACGCTTCTAGAAACTTTTATGGCTGGGAAAATTTCTTCGTCTAGTTCGTCGAATGTTAAAGACTTTACACTAGATAACTCTAGCTCTTTTACATTGGTTACTTCCCTTTCAGGCCAATTGATTGCATAAGATATGGGCATTCTCATATCCGGAGTTCCCATACTTGCTTTTAAAGATCCATCGATATACTCAACAATTCCATGAATAATGGATTGTGGATGTACTAAAATATCTATTTTTGATTCTAATATATCAAATAAATATGCTGCTTCTATTAACTCTAAGCCCTTATTCATTAAAGTAGCAGAATCAACACTAATTTTTTTACCCATATTCCATATAGGATGCTTTATAGCTTCATCAGGAGTAATGTTTACCAAATCTTTTTTTTTGTAGCCTAGAAAAGGGCCTCCTGAACATGTGATTATCAAACGCCTAATAAATTTTTTATCTTTAGTGTTCATTAGTTGGAATAAAGCGTTATGTTCAGAATCTAAAGGAATTATCTTGCAATTATTAGTCTTTGCTAAATTTATTATATTTTTTCCTAGACAAACCAAAGACTCTTTATTGGCAAGAGCTAGTATTTTTACATGAGAAATACATTCTAAGGTTGACTTAAGACCAGCTATACCCATTATAGCAGCTATAAAAATATCTACCTTACGTCTAGATGCTTCTATAATTGCAGATTCTCCTGAATTCACTTCACAACTTTCACCTTCTAGTAGTATTTTAAGTTTTTTTTCATCAGCACTATCATAAATTAGGACTAATTTAGGCTTTAATAATTTGGCTATTTTAGCTAACTTAAATATATTATTTTTAGACACAATAGTATCAACTGAAAACTTTTTCGGAAACTTACTTATTACTTCAACAGAAGATAATCCGACTGATCCTGTTACACCAAAAATAGAAACAGTTTTTAGCTCAGACAAACTCATATAAAAAAACTCCCAAATAAGTAAGCACTGCACAAAAAAGAAAGCCATCCACTCCGTCCAAAATTCCTCCATGACCGGGCAACAACTTTCCAGAATCTTTTATGTTGTGTTTTCTTTTTATTAAACTTTCGAATAAATCACCTACCTGAACTGATATTGACAAAACTAAACTCCAAAGTAATACACTATTAGTGTAAAAACCGGAATATTTCAAAAATATAAAAGAGATTATTACTGACATGATTATACCTACAAAAAATCCTGACCAAGTTTTATTTGGAGAAACAGATTTACAAAGACTATAACCACCTATAATTTTTCCACCTAAATAAGAAAATATGTCTGTAGAGCATGTTACTAATACGCACCATAGTAATATTTCCATTCCATAAACGTGCCCTAATCTAATATGAAGTAATAAAATTATTGGAGTACATATATATATAGGCCCCATAAATACATAAATTTTATGTAAGTTAGCAGATTTATTAA
>PTKJ01000094.1 GCA_002937675.1 Alphaproteobacteria bacterium MarineAlpha9_Bin1
CTAACATCTTTGTTTATACAAAGCTCATCTCCTATTTCAGATGCTGAGCCCGTAATAATGTTTATCACTCCTTTAGGAACCCCTGCACGCTGAGCTAACTCAACTAATGCTGTAGCTGAAAATGGAGTAGAAGATGCAGGCTTTATAACCACTGGACATCCTGCTGCTAGTGCAGGAGCAGCTTTGCGAGTTATCATAGCGGCTGGAAAGTTCCATGGTGTTATTAAAGCACATACACCTACAGGTTGCTTAATTGTTAATATCCTTCGATCTGGCATGGTTGAAGGAATAGTTCTCCCATATGTTCTTTTAGCTTCTTCTGCAAACCAGTCTACAAACCAAGATGCATATACTATTTCTCCTCTTGCATCTGGAATAGGTTTTCCATTTTCTAATGTCATAATTAAAGCAAGATCATCTATATTTTCTAAAATTAAATCATGCCAACGTCTTATTATCGTTGATCTCTCTTTTCCTGTTAATACTTTCCAAGCAGGCCATGATGAATTAGCAGCATCAATAGCTTTTTTTACTTCAGACCTGGATACTTTTGGCATAGTACCTATAGTCGATGAATCCGCAGGGTTAGTTACTGTAAATGTAGATCCATCCTTAGCATCTAGCCATTCTCCATTAATAAAACATTGTTGTTTAAACAAATCTTTGTCTTTTAATTGAAGAACCAAACTACCAGCATCTATATCCATAATTATTTCCTCCCTATTCTTAACTTATATTTTGCAGATAAAAATATTATTATATCTTATAGTATTTTTGTAAAATACATTTAATATTTTATATCAAAATAATTATATACATTGCATTAGCAGGTATCTGCTATTTTTTCTTAGCCAATTTCTATTATGTTGATAATCGGGCATAAAATATTCTACATTTTTCCAAAACTTTGAAGAATGATTGGGATACGTAACATGAGAAAGTTCATGAACTACTAAATATTTTATTACTCCTTCTGGAGCTAAAATTATTCTCCAATTAAATGCTAGGTTTTTATATTTATTACAACTTCCCCATTTAGACTTATAGTCACTAATCTTTATATCATTTATTGATATGTTCATTAAGACTTTATAATAATTTGCTGTTTTTATTATATGATATTTAGATTTATCATGATACCAACTTAGAATATTTTTTTTTATGATTTCCTTGCCAGGATATAAATCACTAGTATTTACATATAAATATTTTTCTGACAAAAACACATTATCTTTAATACTTTCATTAATTTTTAATTCATATTGTTTGCCTTTATATAGGAATAAATCACCATTATTATAATTTACCAAACATTTTTTTCTTAATAACCCATCTTCTAATAATTTTCTGTTTATCCAATTTTTTTTATTATCTATTATATTTTCTATTTCTTTATCAGATACATATGACGGAGCTTTAATAAATAAAATATTATTACTAACACTCAAAGAAACAGAGTTTCTTCTTAAAGAACGATCAATTTTTATTTCATAAAATTTATTCTTGCTCATAAAGTTACAATCATTATCATGCAGATATGAATATTAAACACATCAATTCTATATACTGTATTGCATCTTTTTACCAATTTGTAGAAATTAATGACCTACCTAAATTACAAGCAGACCTAAAAAAAACCTGTTTGCATTATAAACTTTTAGGAACAATATTAATAGCTTCAGAAGGAATTAACGGGACTGTTTCAGGTGAAAAAGAAAACATTACTTTATTTTTCAAACAACTTGAAAGTGATCTGAGATTTAAAAATATAGAAATTAAGTATTCTTACGATAATAAAGCTGCATTCCATAGAATGAAAATAAGACTAAAAGAAGAAGTTATAAAAATGGGAAGAGACAAAAACAATGTAAATCCCATTAAAAAAGTTGGAAAATACGTTAACGCTAAAGACTGGAATAATATTATAAACGATCCAGAAACCTTATTAATAGATATTCGTAATTTTTATGAAACTTCTGTAGGAACTTTTAAAGGAGCTATAATACCCGAAACAAAGAGCTTTTCTGAGTTTCCCTCTTGGTTTGAAAAAAATATAAATTTACTAAATAAAAATAATGAAAAAAAAAATATAGCGATGTTTTGTACTGGAGGAATTAGATGCGAGAAAGCAACTTCTTTTGTATTGGGAAAAGGTTATAAAAGTATATTTCATCTTAAAGGGGGAATATTAAAATATTTAGAAGAAGTCCCTGAAAATGAAAGTTTGTGGAATGGCGAATGTTTTGTTTTTGATGACAGGGTTTCTGTTCAGCATTCATTACTTCCGGGAAGTTATTCAATGTGTCACGCCTGTAGAATGCCTATAACAGAAAAAGACAAAAACAATAAATCTTATGTGAAAGGAGTATCATGTCACCATTGTGTAGACGAAAAAAGTGAAGCAAAAAAACGAAGATATGCGGATAGGCAAAAACAAGTTGAATTAGCTGCAAAAAGAGGTGAGATCCACATAGGAAAAAAATTTTAAATAAACAATAGTTTGGTTAAATGTGAAAAAAAGTAAAAATCTCCCCATTCTGTATTCCTTTAGAAGGTGCCCTTATGCCATGAGAGCAAGGATAATGATACTATTAAGTCAAATTGAAGTAGAGATTAGAGAAGTAAGACTAAGTAATAAACCCAAAGAAATGACTGACTTATCAAAAAAAGGAACTGTCCCTGTACTTCTGCTGCCTAACAAAGAAGTACTTGATGAGAGTATAAATATCATGAATTGGTCCTTAAATATTAGTGATCCCCAAGAAATAATTCAATCAATAAAGAATAATAAAAAAGAATCAAACCTTATTTTAAAAAAATTTGATAGCGAATTTAAGTATCATCTTGATCGGTATAAGTATCATTCTCGTTATAAAGATAATCATAAACTTAAAAATAAAGAAGATCACAGAGACCTTGCCTTAGAAATTCTTAAAATGATTGAATTAAAACTGAATTCTAAAAAATCATGGATTTTTGGAAATTATCCCAGCTACCTTGATATAGCTATATTACCTTTTATAAGACAGTATAGGATTGCAGATAATTATTGGTTTGACAAAGTAATGCCTCTTAAAAAAACACACCATTGGCTTATGCAGTTTCTGGAATGGGAAACATTTTTAAAATCTATGAAAAAATATAAAATATGGCAACCTGAAGATCAGCCAATGTATTTTAGGAACTATAATTGAAAAAAAATGATTTTATAGTTTTTAATACCAGACTAGGAAATATTATTGTTTATGAAGAAAAAAAAAATATAACTGGCATAAACTTTACAACTGGACACACTCATTCTTCTCATTCTAACCTGTTAAATAAGGCAAAACTCGAATTAACAGAATATTTAAAAAAAAATCGTACTAAATTTTCATTTAGTGTGTTGCCAAGAGGAACACTATTTCAATATTCCGTATGGAAGGAAATTAAAAAAATTAGTTATGGCTCAACTAAAACTTATTTAGATCTTGCAAAGACTATTGGCACTTCACCTCGAGCTATCGGAAATGCTTGTGCTAAAAACAAGTGTTTAATTTTAATTCCATGTCACAGAGTTATTGCATTAAATGGAGAATTAAAAGGTTTTTCTGCATTAGGTGGTATCAAAACAAAAAGGCAATTAATTTCTATTGAGAAATGAATCCCTAATGCTAGCTATAACTACAAACCAATAAAAACTAAGTTTTCTTAAAAGCCCCTTTTTATTTTTTAATTCCTGATATCTTTCTAGCCCACATTGGGTTTTAATATATCTTTCAATACTCATTACTTTTCCAATTTACATTTACCGTGACAATTAATTAGCAGAACACTTTTGTAGCACAAAACCTAATATTTTCTTCTAAAACATCTTTTCTTTAAAAGGTAAAACAACTAAAAAAAAATAATAGTGGGGCAATAAATTTAGTCATATTTTCTTATTCAATATTTATATTCAAATTCAAACAACCATTTTAGAGAATTTTCTGGTGTTGCTTCAGTGTATCCGAAAAGCCAACTGAATTCATATTTAATACCAATATTTTCATCTAATTCAACAAAACCAAAAACTCCAGGGCCAATTTTATGTTGTTCGTTACCAACTGCCATATCATCAAATTCTCCAAATTTTCCAAAAACTTCAAAACCTGGCTGTATATTTGGAGTAACACGATATCGAACTTGACCAGCATAGGCTAATTCAAGTCCACTAGAACTAGAATTTCCAAATTCTTGTTCTATAACTATATTTCCAGTTCCTCTCCAAGGACCAATACGCTTATACAATAACAATCTAGATTCTATTTCGTATGCGTCGTCACTATCATCAGGAGCAGAAAAACCTAGGGATATACCAATATCAACTGGATTAGGCTTCTCATTAAAAGCTTTTGTTTTGGTTATCTCAAATCGTGAGTCGATCTCGTATGCTTTAAATTTTCTAGAACCATCTGGCTCTTTTTTATACTCCCCTTCAATTTCAAAGAAAAACCAATCCGTAACTCCTACCCCCAATCCATATCTCTGTTTACTCGCTCCATCTAAACTACTATCTTCATCAAACGTTTTGAATCCTCTTGCACCAGCTTCTAGTTCTAAATTAACTATCGGCCACCTAGCACGAAAAGGAGGAGCTTCAGCTGCATTGGCATATATCAAGCAGTCAAAAAAAGAGAAATAGAAAAAAAATACAAGAAGTATCTTCATTCTCTTCACTTAAAAAAATAAAAAAAAATTAAAATCATTT
>PTKJ01000095.1 GCA_002937675.1 Alphaproteobacteria bacterium MarineAlpha9_Bin1
CTCAAGCTGAAGATAAACCTACTGAGGAAGCTCAAGCTGAAGATAAACCTACTGAGGAAGCTCAAGCTGAAGATAAACCAGAAAAAGAGAAAAAAACTAGGAAGCAACGGGAAATAAAAAAATAATTATGAAACTTAATGAAAGAAATAATTTGAATGAGTTGGTAGTCTTAGGTGTGATACAGGGAACACATGGGATAAAAGGATTATTGAAGATTAAGTGGTTTACTGAGAGGTCAGAAGGTCTTTCAGCTTATGGTCCGGTTACACTATCGGGAGGTAAAGTTTATAATATTAATGTAAAATTTATTAATAAAAATAATGCGATATGTAGCTTGGAAGGAATTAATACAAAAGAAGAAGGTGAATTTTTGAAAGGTAAAGAAATAAGTGTAGCAAGATCAATTTTGCCAGATTTAGGTGAAGATGAATTTTATGAGGGAGATTTGATAGGATGTGGTGTAGAGGATCCAGCTGGTAACAAGATAGGAATTATTTCGGCCGTATATAATTTTGGGGCTGGTACTCTAATAGAGATAGATAAAGAGTTAGTACGTTTTGATGAAGAAAATTTTCCGATTGTAAATATAAAAAGTAAGAAATTAGTTAAAAATTTATGATTTAGTAAAAGGTATAATATTTATGAAAATTAATAGGACATATAATATCACAGTCTTAACCTTGTTTCCTGAAATGTTTCCTGGAAGTTTAGGACATTCACTTGCAGCTAAGGCTAGAGAAAATAGAGTATGGGATCTACAAACAGTGAATATAAGAGACTTTGCAGATGATAATTATGGCACAGTTGATGACGTTCCGTATGGAGGAGGTCCAGGCATGATTTTAAAGCCAGAGGTTTTAGGAAGAGCCTTTGATGCCAATATCCCAGGAAAAGATTGGGATAAAATAGTCTTGACGCCCAGAGGAAAGCCATTAACTCAGAATAGAATTAAAAAAATATCAACTAAAAAAGGATTATTAATAGTTTGTGGAAGGTACGAAGGTTTAGATGAAAGATTTGTTAAATCGAGGTCTTTGGAAGAAATTTCCATAGGAGATTATATCTTATCTGGAGGAGAGCCAGCAGCAATAGTTTTAATAGATAGTGTGGTTAGATTATTAAGTGGAACTTTAAAAGAAACTGCAAATATTTGCGAGGAAAGTTTTGAAAATAGTGTTTTAGAATACCCTCAGTACACTAGGCCTTTGCATTGGGAAGGTATGACTCCACCAGAAGTTCTGTTATCTGGAGATCATGCTGCTATAAAAAAATGGCGCGAAGAAAAATCCTTAGAGGATACAAAAAGTAGAAGACCAGAGCTAATATTTAATGAAAAAAAATAGTTTTAATGCTAATAAATAAAATACAAAGCTGAGAGGACATTAGAATGAATATTATAGATGAAATTGAAGAGGAACAGATAAAAGAAATTAGTGAAAAACGTAATGTTCCTGTATTTGCCGCAGGTGATACTTTAAAGGTTCACTTGAAGGTAATAGAAGGCAGCAGAGAAAGAATTCAAATATTTGAAGGGTTGTGTATTGCTAGGTCTAATAGGGGGTTAAATTCTAGTTTTACTGTTAGAAAAATTTCTCATGGGGAGGGGGTGGAACGTGTTTTTCCAGTATACTCTCCTTTAATAGAAAAATTCGAAGTAGTTAGAAGAGGTGATGTTAGACGTGCTAAGCTATATTATTTAAGAAATAGATCTGGGAAAAAGGCTCGTATTTCTGAAAAAAGGACAGATACAGTTTTATCAAAAGATAAAAAGAACTCTGCTAAAAAAACAGAGGAAGATCTAGTTCAAAAAGCTATTCCAAAAAAAGAAAAGAAGCCAGAGGAGAAAGCTACTCCTAAAGTAAAGAAAAAGGATGTTACTGAAACTTACAATGAAGAAAAAAAATCTGAAAATTCTTAATAATATTGTTTAGGATTTAGATGTGAAAAAAACTTTATTTGATAAAATATGGGAATCTCACTTAGTTGAAGAGAGGTCTGACGATTCGGCTTTAATATATATAGATAGGCACTTGATTCATGAAGTTACAAGTCCTCAAGCATTTGAAGGATTGAGAACAATGAAAAGGAAAGTGAGAAGACCTGATTTAACTTTGGCTGTAGCAGATCATAATGTACCCACTGAGGGAAGAGTAGACGGGATCAAGGACGAGATAGCAAGAATACAAGTTGAGACACTTGAAAAGAATGTTAAAGAATTTGAAATCCCGTATTTACCTTTACTAGATCCCAGACAAGGGATAGTTCACGTAGTAGGGCCTGAACAAGGTTTTACTTTGCCTGGATGTACTATAGTTTGTGGAGATAGTCATACTTCTACACATGGTGCATTTGGAGCTTTGGCTTTCGGTATTGGTACTAGTGAAGTTGAACATGTTTTTGCAACCCAGACACTGATGCAAAAAAAACCTAAAACTATGTTATTAAAAGTAGAGGGCAGTTTATCTGTAGGAATAACTTCGAAAGATTTGGCTTTGGGAGTTATAAAAAAGTTAGGTGCTTCCGGAGGAACAGGATATATACTAGAATATTCAGGAAAACAAATTTCTAATTTGAGTATGGAAGCAAGGATGACACTTTGCAATATGTCAATAGAAGCAGGTGCTAGGGCTGCGCTTATAGCCCCAGATGAAAAGACGGTACTATACTTAAAAGATAAGCCTTTGGCTCCTAAAGGAGATTTGTTGAAAGAAGCAAAAAAATCTTGGGCAAGTTTATTTAGTGATGAGATGGCAAATTATGATATGAAGCTTTCTATAAACGCTAGCACAATAGAACCTCATGTTACATGGGGAACCAGTCCAGAAGATGTTATTTCCATTAACGACTGTATTCCTAATCCAGAAGATGCAAAAAATGATATTAAGAAGAAAGCAATGCAAGATTCCCTGAAATATATGGGTTTGGTTTCAGGTCAAAAATTAACTGATATTGCAATAGATAAAGTTTTTATTGGATCATGTACTAACAGTAGAATAGAGGACCTAAGAGAGGCTGCTTTAGTTGTGGAAGGTAAAAAAGTATCTGCAAAAGTTCATGCTATGGTAGTTCCTGGTTCAGGATTAATAAAATTACAAGCTGAAAAAGAAGGACTGGCTCAAGTGTTTATTGATGCTGGTTTTGATTGGAGAGAACCTGGATGTTCTATGTGTTTAGGTATGAATCCAGATCAGTTAAAACCTAAAGAAAGGTGTGCTTCTACCTCTAATAGAAATTTTAGAGGTAGACAAGGTAGGGATGGAAGAACACATTTATTAAGTCCGGGTATGGCAGCCGGAGCAGCAGTGGCAGGTCATTTTATAGATATTACTAAATCATGATAGGGATAAAAAAAGAATGAAACCCTTTGTTAAAATTACTGGAATTGTGGCTTTTCTTCCTGAAATAAATATTGATACTGATGCTATAATTCCAAAGCAATTTCTGAAGACTATAGAGAAAACAGGATTGGGTAAGTATCTTTTTTATGATAAAAGATTTGATGTTGAAGGAAAACTAAACAGTGATTTTGTTCTAAATAAAGAGCCTTGGAATAAAGCTGAAATTATAGTTGCGGGAGATAATTTTGGCTGTGGTTCAAGTAGGGAACATGCTCCTTGGGCTCTTTTAGATTTTGGAATCAAATGTGTAATTTCAACTTCTTTTGCGGATATTTTTTATAATAATTCTTTTAAGAACGGTCTACTTCCTATTGTAGTAGATAAAAATTGCCTAGATGATTTAAGTAAATTTGCAAGGTTAGGAGAAAATATTTCTGTAGATCTTGAGGCTCAAACTATTATTGTAAATAGTTTTGTTTTTAATTTTGCAATAGATCTATATAGAAAACATTGCTTAATAAAAGGTTTAGATGATGTAGGAATTACTTTAGAAAAATCTAATCTTATAGATATCTATGAAAATAAGATTAAAGATAAATCATGGGTTATTCCTGACTTTCAAAACATAAAACTTTAATAGGAACTAACATGTCTACTAATAAAAAAATTTTAATGCTTCCGGGAGATGGAATAGGACCTGAGGTCATGCAACAGACAAATCGAGTAATTAATTGGTTTGATAAGAATACGGAGGTAGGATTCGATATTGAAGAAGAATTAGTTGGGGGAGCCTCTTACGATAAATACAATACTCCTATTACAGATGAAGTGATGGAAAAGGCTTTAAATGCTGATGCTATCTTATTTGGAGCCGTAGGAGGACCAGAATACGATGATCTGTCATTTGATGTAAAACCAGAAAGAGCTCTTCTAAAATTAAGAAAAGATCTTGGCTTATTTGCTAATCTTCGACCAGCCATAGTATTTAATGCCTTAGCAGATGCTTCAAGTTTAAAAATAGAGATTGTTAGAGGGCTTGATATTATGATTTTGAGGGAACTTACGGGGGGGATATATTTTGGTGAACCTCGTGGTATAGAAAAGTTGTCTGATGGGACTAGAAGAGGAATAAATACGGAAGTTTATTCAACTAAAGAAATTAGAAGAGTAGGGGAGGTTGGATTTGAATTGGCTTCGAAAAGAAAAGGTATAGTGCACTCTGTAGAGAAAGCGAACGTTATGGAAAGTGGTTTGTTGTGGCGAGAAGAAATGCAGTATTTATATGAAGAAAAGTTTGATCATCTGAAACTAAGCCATATGTACGCAGATAATTGTGCCATGCA
>PTKJ01000096.1 GCA_002937675.1 Alphaproteobacteria bacterium MarineAlpha9_Bin1
GTTTTCATGGTGACCATACCTGTATCATGTGGTCTTGGACTAAGTTCACTAAATATGACTTCATCATCTTTAATAAAAAATTCTACACCAAAAATCCCTTTCCCTCCGAGATTATCGGTTACCGTTTTAGCTATTAATTTGGCATCACTTAAAGCTTTTTCAGACATTTCTTGGGGTTGCCAACTATATTGGTAATCTCCTCTTTCTTGAAAATGTCCTATAGGTGGGCAAAAAACGGTTGGTCCTTGATTTTGTTTGACGGTTAATAAAGTTATTTCATAATCAAACTTTATAAACTCTTCCACTATGACTCTTACTCTATCGCCTCTTGCCCCGGATAGGGCGTATTCCCAAGATGGCTCAATATCTTCAGCCTCATAAACTATACTTTGTCCTTTTCCAGAACTACTCATTACTGGTTTCACCACGATGGGTAAGCCAATATTTTTTACTACATTCTTAAATTCTTCTAGAGATTCTGCGTAAGTATAGTTAGCAGTTCTAATACCTAATGATTTAGCTAAATCACGGATTTTATCTCTGTTCATGGTTAGATTAGTAGCTCTTGCTGTTGGAATAATTGTGGTAGGACCTTTTTCAAGTTCAAGCAGAACTTCTGTTCTTATGGCTTCAATTTCTGGAACTATAATGTCAGGCTTATATTTATTAATGCAGTTTTTTAATGTATGTTCATCAAGCATATTTATTACTTCACTTTGATCGGCAACTTGCATGCCAGGAGCATTTTCATATCTATCGACTGCGATTACATGACAGCCTAGTCTTTGAGCACTTATAATAACTTCTTTACCTAGTTCTCCTGATCCAAGCAACATAATCTTTTTCATATAAGACTCCCATTTTGCTACAAAAAAATATTCAATTTTTTTTTATTCTTAAACTTGATGTGATAAGATACTATTATTATAATTTAATTGTTATAACTATCAATTATAAATATTAAAATAAAGATGGATTTATGATTAACTTGAATAGAAGATTTTTTCTTCAAGGAATGTCTCTTTCATTATTACCAATAGGTGCTGCAGTGTCTGCAAAAGAGAATAGAAATTTATTTAGTACAATTTCAATTAATAAGGAAGATGTTCTTTTGATCATTGATGTTCAAAATGATTTTTGTCCTGGAGGGAGTTTAGCGGTTAAAGATGGTGATAAGATTATAGAGGGAATAAATACAGTCCAAAAAAGTTTTAAAAATATCATTTTAAGTCAAGATTGGCATCCTAGTGATCATAGTTCTTTTTACACATCACATGAAGGCAAAGAGGCTTTTTCAACAATTCAAATGCCGTATGGAGAGCAAACTTTGTGGCCGCCACATTGTGTTATTGGAAGCAAAGGTGCTGAGTTTCATAGCAAGCTAGCGTTATCAGGTGCTAGAATGGTAATTCGTAAAGGTTTTAGAAGAGAAGTAGATTCGTATTCAGCATTCTGGGAAAATGGTAGAGTTAGCCCGACAGGACTAGAGGGTGCACTAAAAACCATGGGGATTAGACGTGTTTTTGTTTGTGGTTTAGCTTTAGATTTTTGTGTTGCCTATACTGCCGTTGATTCAGCTTTAGCAGGGTTTGACACTTATGTTATTGTTGACCTTTGTAAACCAGTTAACCTTCCTGGTACAGTAGAAGCAACTTTTAAAGCCTTTAATAAGCATGGGGTCAAAAAAATCTTACTTATTGATTAAAAACCAATATTAGCATTTTTTACTAAAAGTTTTGGAGGAAGTATGTCTTTAGAGATAGAAAGTTTTTTTAATAAGGATTTACCAGTATCTTCTGCAAAGTATACAGGTATGCCTAAATATAATTTTATAGGAGGGAATAATTCAAAGGATAATATACCAATTAATGAACTTATAGAATCTGCTAATCAAACTCTTAAAAAAAATGGAAAAAACTTAGCTTTATATGGTCATAACAGTGGGCCACAGGGTAATTTATCTTTAAGAAATTTCATATGTGCTTATTTAAAAGATTATGCGGATATGGAATTAAATACAGACAATGTATTAATTACTTCTGGATCTTTGCAAGCTTTGGACCTTGTAAATAGTATATTCTTGAAATCTGGAGATACTGTTTTAGTTGAAGAAGCAACTTATGGAGGAGCTTTATCCAGACTTAAAAATAAAGGAGTTAAATACGAAGGAATAAAGTTAACAGAGGATGGTATATGTGCAGCTCATTTAGAAGATACTGTTAAAGAGTTAAATAAAAAAAATATTTTTCCTAAGTTTTTATATACGATACCTACAGTTCAAAATCCTACAGGAACAATAATGTCCGAGGAGCGTCGATTTGAAATATTAAAAATAGCAAAGAAATATAATTTTTTAATATTTGAAGATGATTGTTATGCTGATCTAATTTGGAATAGGTCTAGACCGAAAGCATTTTATTCTCTCACTGAAGATTCGAGAGTAATTTATTGTGGTTCCTTCTCTAAATCTATTGCGCCAGCCTTAAGAATTGGTTATGTGGTTGCTGGTTGGGAAGTAATTAGTAAGATATTGTCTATAAAAAATGATGGAGGATCTGGAGCTATAGAACAAATGATGCTTGCAGATTTTTGTTCTAAAAATTATGCAAAACATGTTGAAAAGCTGGTTAGAGACTTGAAAACTAAATGTGATATTATGGTTGGAGCACTAGAAAAAGAATTTGGAAGTGTTGCTGAATTTTCTGTGCCCCCAGGAGGAATATTTATCTGGATAACTCTTCCCGATTCTATTGATACAAAAAAATTGTCTATAATAGCTGCAGAAAAAGGCATAACTATAAATCCTGGCTGTGAGTGGGTGAGTAATCCTGATAGTGGAATGCATAAGATGAGATTATGTTTTGCAAACCCAGAAATAGATATTATTACAGAAGGAATTAAAAAACTATCTTCTCTGTGCTATGAAGAATTTGGAGTACCTGAAATTAGTGGAAATGTCGAGAGGACAGTTTAATCTATTAATTATTTTGTTCTTTTACATTAGAAAATTTAATATTGGGCCATTCTTCAAAAAGATGATCTAAGTGCCAATTATTTCTAATTAATACAACAGGATTGTTTTTATGATCATCGGCAATAATTTCACTATTATTTTTTATAAAAAGCATTTTGTCTGATTTCTGATCTGATTGAATCCATCTAGCCGTGATAAAATTCAATTTTTCAAATATTACGGGAACGTCGTATTCTGTTCTAATTCTATCAGCCATTACTTCAAATTGGAGTTGTCCCACCACCCCTACAATCCAATCTCCTCCTAAGTATCTTTTAAAAATAGAAGCTGCTCCTTCTTCTGCTAATTGTTGTAGAGCACGTGTTAAATGTTTTGTTAACATTGGGTCCTGAGTGCGAATTTTTTGTATATATTCTGGAGCAAAACTTGGTAGTCCAGTGAATTGAATGTTTTCACCCTCGCTAATTGAATCTCCAATATGAAGGTTTCCATGATTGGGAATTCCGATTATGTCTCCGGCAAAAGCCTCTTCAGCTAATTTCCTACCCTGTGCAAGAAACAAAATAGGATTATGCACATTAATATTTTTTTCTGTTCTTAAGTGCTTTAATTTCATTCCTCTTTTAAAATGGCCGGAACACAAGCGCATAAATGCAATTCTATCCCTGTGTTTTGGATTCATGTTAGCTTGTATTTTAAATATAAATCCTGTGACTTTCTCTTCTTCAGAACTTATTTTTCTAGACAGACTTTCTTGCATTCCAGGTGGAGGAGTTATATTGGTTAAACCATTTAATAGTTCTTGTACACCAAAAGTGTTTATAGCACTTCCAAAATAGACAGGGGTTAAATTCCCTTCTAAGTAAGATTTTAAATCAAATTTTTTACAAAATTCGTTAACCATCTCTAATTGCTCTCTCAATTCATATGCAGAATCGGATGGAAGTCTCTTATCAAGTTGTGTATCACCTAAACCTTTAAGCGTAAGTGTTATACTAGGTTTTTTAATTTTATCTGCTTTATTAATTAAAATTAATTGATCTTTTATTAGGTCGTAACATCCTAAAAATCTACTACCCATTCCTATTGGCCAACTTACGGGGCATACGTCTATTTGGAGTGTTTGTTCTATTTCATCTATTAAATCAAAAGGGTCTTTAGATTCTCTATCCATTTTATTTATAAATGTAGTTATTGGCATATCTCTTAATCTACAAACTTCAAATAATTTTTTAGTCTGAGATTCAATTCCTTGGGCCGCATCCAAGACCATTACTGAAGAGTCAACTGCAGTTAATACTCTGTATGTATCTTCAGAGAAATCTTCGTGTCCTGGTGTATCTAAAAGATTAAAGACTTTTTTTTTGTATTCAAAAGTCATAACGGAAGAGGAAACTGAGATACCTCTTTCTTTCTCTACTTTCATCCAGTCTGAGCGTGCTCTTCTCTGATCACCTCTGGCTTTCACTGCTCCAGCAAGTTGAATTGCTCCCCCAAAAAGCAGTAGTTTTTCAGTAAGGGTGGTCTTTCCGGCATCAGGGTGCGCAATAATCGCAAAAGTTCTTCTTTTATCTATATTTTCTTTTAAGTGATTCATTCGCAATATTTCTAGCATTAATATTGTTACGTCAAGCTAAAATACAAAGTATAATGCTTTATTATATTTTAAAT
>PTKJ01000097.1 GCA_002937675.1 Alphaproteobacteria bacterium MarineAlpha9_Bin1
AAGATAAGAATTGAAACTTTGGAGATTATAGTGAATAAAAAAAAGCTAAAAAAAGAAAAAGAGACTACGGATAGCCTACAAAATGCTAAGTCTTTTTTCAGAAGAAAAAAAACATGTCCTTTTAGTGGACCAGATGCTATTCCCATAGATTATAAAGATGTAAAAACTCTTCAAAAATTCATATCAGAAAGAGGAAAAATTATTCCAGCTAGAATAAGTGCAGTTTCTGCTCCCAAGCAAAGAAAACTTGCACAAGCAATAAAA
The DNA here is from genome assembly GCA_002937675.1 of Alphaproteobacteria bacterium MarineAlpha9_Bin1. Lineage (GTDB taxonomy): Bacteria > Pseudomonadota > Alphaproteobacteria > TMED109 > TMED109 > MarineAlpha9-Bin2. The sequence continues at coordinate 265 of PTKJ01000097.1, forward strand.
AGAGCTAGAACACTAGCCCTTCTTCCTTTTGTGGGAAATCATTAGGTCACTAGGAAATATTGACTATGAGTCATAAAGATTATTTTATATCTTTTGGGGCAGGACTAGTAGCAGCTCTTATGACACTAGGATTAAGTATTTTAAGTCCAATAACTTTTTTGCTAGCTTATTTTATTCCTCTACCTTTTTTCATCTCTGCTTTGGTATATGGTTTTTATGGAACCGTTATTGCTTCAACTTCAGGATCGGTTCTAGTAGCAATATTCTATGGGCCCAGTGCTGCGATTGGTTTTCTTATTATGAATGCATGTCCCGCTTTATGGCATGCAAAACAAAATATTACAAACGAGGATCAAAAAAATATTGGAAAAATAATTTCTGAAATTTCTTTTGCAGGAATAATATTATTTTTAATATCAAGTATATTCTTCTCAGAAAAAATCATATCATTTGCAGATACTTTTAATAATCACATTATCAATAATTTTGATCATAAAATTGCAATTCCTACAACCATACTAAATTTATTCCCATCGCTAATTATATCTTCTTGGATTACTATTTTGATTTTAAATCTTATAATATCAAAAAAAATTATTAATAATTTTAAAATTAGTAGTCATGTAAATTCTTATGAATTTGTTAAAACCTCTCTCCCTAGATGGATAGTATATTTATTTATTATTTTTCTAATTTTTTCGGTAATTCTTAAAGATATTTATGGCATATGGGCCCAATCTATGACTCTTATCTTAAGTGTTCCTATCACTTTACAGGGCCTTGCAATTATACAATTTAAATTAATAAAACTGACATCTGGTAAGTTTTTAACTGGCCTTTTTTATATAATCGTTTTATTTATTCCCTTTATATTAGCGATAATTACGGCTATAGGAGTATTAGACCATTTCTACAATTTTAGAAAATTAAATTTAAATAATGACATTTTATCCAGAGGAGATAAGTAATGGAAGTTATTCTTCTAGAAAGAATTGAAAAAATTGGAAAACTTGGTGACGTGGTTAAAGTAAAAGATGGCTATGCTAGAAATTATTTACTGCCACAAAAAAAAGCACTCCGTGCCAATAAAGAAAATATCAAAATCTATGAAAAACAAAAGAAAGTCTATGAAGAAAAGAATGCAGATCTTCTGAAGGAGGCGCAAAGTAAAGCTAAAACTGTTGATAACTTATCTATATCTCTCATAAAGCAAGCTAGTGATTCCGGGCAATTATATGGATCTGTTGCTGCTAGAGAGATCTCTGATACTATTAAATCTCTAGGCCATGATATTCAAACTAAACAAATTCAGCTCAAAAAAGCTATAAAAGAAATTGGCACTCATAAGGTCAAGATAATTATTCATCCAGAAGTAATTACCTCAGTTACAGTGAAAGTAGCTAGAAGTAATGAAGAGCTAATGTCAGATACTTTAATAGAAGAAAATATAAAAGAAGATGATGTTAAAAACTCAAATCAAACCGGCGATAAAAATTCAGAGCTAGTTGAAAAGCCAATAAATGAAAGCTCCTCAAAGAGTACAAAAAAAAAGAAATAGAAAAAACTATGAATAAATCAAAAGAAAAAAATAAAAGTGATAATAAATGAAATAATGAAAACTACTTAAGAAAAGATGCATTAAAATTGATTTAAATTAACTTATCCCCATGTTCCACAACAATTAACGTTTTTCACAGTAGATCTTAAATATATTTCTGTTACTGTTTTTTTATGAGTAACAATTCAAAACAATCATTCAGTGAAATGCCAGCTTCCCCTGGTGGTTTTTCTGGAAATATTATGCCTCACTCCGTCGAAGCAGAGGAAGCTCTTCTTGGAGGAATACTGGTAGACAATGAAGTTTACAATAGGATTATTTATGATATTCCATTAAAAGTTTCGCATTTTTATTTACCACTTCACGCCAGAATTTTTGAAGGTATTAAAAAACTTATTAATCAAGGACAAATAGCAGATCCTATAACCCTAAAACAATATTTAGAAAGGGATGTGGATCTATTAGAAATCAATGATCCTAATTATCTATTAAAGCTTTCAGAAGCAACAGAGACACTTTCAGGATCTGACCATTATGCAAAAATGATTTACGATTTAGCCTTGCGTAGGGACTTAATCAGGTTAGGCCAAGAAATTATTACTCAAGCCAGCAATCCGGATATAGATGATACGTCTATGTCTCAAATTGAAATTGCTGAAAGCAATTTATTTTCACTTGCAGAATCAGGAGAAATTGATGTAGGGCCGATTCCATTTGAAGAATCACTTGTAAATGCAATTTCTAGTGCAGAAATAGCACATAAAAGAGATGGGCAATTATCGGGAGTTGCTACAGGTCTTTTAGCAATGGATGAATTACTGGGTGGCATGCACAAATCAGATCTAATAGTTCTGGCTGGAAGGCCTAGTATGGGAAAAACTGCTTTAGCCACTAATATAGCTTTCCATTGTTCTAAAAATAGTAAAGACAAAACCTCTGGTGCTATTTTGTTTTTTTCTCTTGAAATGTCCAGCGAACAATTGACAAATAGAATTTTAGCTGAACAAGCAGGAATTTCCTCTGATAAAATAAGAAGGGGAAAATTAAATAATGAACAGTTTATCGAACTTGTAAGAGCAAGTAAAAATATTGCAGATAGAAAATTATTTATAGATGAGACCCCTGCAATTTCAATACCTCAAGTTAGAACTAGGGCAAGACGAATAAAAAGAATGTACGGTTTAAGTTTGATAGTTTTGGATTATCTACAATTAATGACGGCTATAAATCGGAGCAATAATAGAGTGCAGGAAATTTCTGAAATAACGCAAGGCTTAAAAGCTATTGCAAAAGAATTAGATGTACCATTACTTGCACTGAGCCAATTATCTAGAGCTGTAGAACAAAGAGAAGATAAAAGACCTCACTTGGCAGACTTAAGAGAATCAGGCACTATCGAGCAAGATTCGGATGTAGTCATGTTTGTATATAGACAGGCATACTATGAGGAAAGATCTGAACCCCTTAAGACTAGTTCTGAGACAGAAGAAAAATTTCAAGAACGATATTTAAATTGGCAAGAAACTCTTGAAAACGTTCAAAATATAGCTGACATTATTGTGGCAAAACAAAGACATGGCCCAATAGGTAATATTAAACTCCATTTTGAACCCTCTATTACAAAATTTTCAGACTTGGCAGATGAGAAAAAATATTCTGATGAAACGTGATTATACTTCTAAAGAAATTAAAAAATTATTTATCTCAGAAATACAACGTCATAACTCCACATTATTAATAAATAAAAACAATTTAATTTTCAATGCAAATTACCTATTTAAGATTTGCAAAAATACAGTTATTGCACCAGTAATAAAATCTGATGCTTATGGGCTGGGAGCAATTGAAATAACTAAGATATATATAAATCTTGGTTTAAAAAATTTTTTTGTAGGGAATACGAGTGAAGCAATTAAAATTAGAAAAAAATTTAAAAATATAAATATTTTTATTTTAAATTGCGGAATGATATTTGATTTTAATTTATTGAAAAAATATAAGCTAACTCCTGTAATCAACAATATTAATCAGTTAACTAATTGGCCACTATCTTCCAAAAATAAAATTCCTTGCATGATACACATAGACACAGGAATGAACAGACTGGGGCTAAATAGTAAAGACTTTATGTCTAGTGAAAACAAGACAAAACTTAAAAAAATGAATATTAAATATCTAATAAGCCATCTTGCCTGTGCAGATGATGAAAAAAATTCTTTTAACACCATACAGCTCTTAAAACTTAAAAAAATGCAAATTTATCTAAAACATATAAAAGGAATTAATATTAAGACTAGCATATCCAATTCATCAGGAATATGGCTGGGAAAAAAATATTTTTTAGACCTCGTAAGGCCGGGTGCAGCTTTTTTGGGAATTAATCCTTCCATTAACAACCCAAATCCTTTAAAAAACGTGATATGCTTATATACGTATATTTTACAAACTCGCATAGCGTATAAGAACACTACTGTGGGATATGGAGCAAGTTACAAATTGCATAAAAAGAGCAAATTAGCCACAATATCGATTGGATATTCTAATGGCTTCTCAAGACTACTTTCTAATGTTGGTAGCGTCTTTATTAACGATAAAGAAGCAAAAATAGTAGGAAAAATTTCAATGGATTTAAGCGTAGTAGATATAACTGATTTTAAGGAATCCAATATTAAAGTGGGCGATCCTGTAGAAATATTTGGCGAAAACAGATCAATAGATGATTTTGCAACATTAAACAATACCATTGCTTACGAAATAATCTGCCAAGTAGGAAAATATTCTAAAAAAATAATATATTAG
>PTKJ01000098.1 GCA_002937675.1 Alphaproteobacteria bacterium MarineAlpha9_Bin1
AGAGATTATACTCTTCTTAGGCACGGGGAAGGTGTTAGGCCAACTTCTTTTGCTAGCTCTATATTGCTAAGTCTAGCATTATTCTGTAAAGAAGTTAAAATTTTATATTCTATGTAATCCATTTCGAAAACGCTATATTATTTCAATTTAAATAAAAATAATTCAATATATTGCTAATTTTAATCATATTTAAGCAATATTTGCAATTTCAAAAATATTTATTTTTAGTATTATACATTTTTTCATTATTTTTTTTTAAAGAAGAACATTAGTGCTTAAAATTAATAAAGAACAGATATATATTCTAAAAGAAATAGAAAAAAAAATCTCATGGCTATCCTCATGGATGATACACAACGCTAATAATATTAGACCATCTCTTGATGGACTTAAAGTTGGAGGTCATCAGGCCTCTTCAGCTTCTGTTGTTTCCATTTTGGTAGCATTATATTTTAAAATCCTTAAATCTGAGGATAGAGTTGCAGTAAAACCTCATGCGTCCCCGGTATTTCATGCAATACAGTATTTGTTAGGTAATCAAACTAAGGATAAACTTGAAAGATTTAGAGGATTTGAAGGTGCACAATCTTATCCGTCAAGGACAAAAGATACGGATGATGTGGATTTTTCTACTGGCTCTGTGGGATTAGGAGGTGCAGTTACAATATTTGCTTCTTTAATTCAAGATTACATAAATGAGCACGATTTCCCCCCCCCTAAATTAAAGAAGGGTAAAATGGTTGCTTTGCTTGGAGATGCAGAGCTAGATGAAGGTAATGTCTATGAGGCTCTACTAGAAGGTACAAAACAAAATGTAAAAAATTGTTGGTGGATAATAGATTATAATAGGCAGTCTTTAGATGCCATTGTAACAGACACTTTGAAGTTAAGAATTGATCAACTTTTTGAATCAATGGACTGGAGAGTTATTACTCTCAAATTCGGAAAAAAACTCGAAAACATTGCTAAGAAGCCAGGTGGAAAAGAAATTTTATCTTGGATAGATAACTGTCCTAATGATTTGTATTCTGCTCTAACCTATTCCGGGGGAAAATTTTGGAGAGATCACCTAATTAGTGATCTCGGAAATAATAAAAATGTTAGAACCTTGCTAAAATCTTTAAGTGATGAAGAGTTAGCTGATATTATGACCAATTTAGCTGGAAATGATATTGAAAGTGTAATTGAAGCTTTTGATCAAGCGGGTAATGACGATATTCCCACATGTTTTATTGCTTATACAATAAAAGGCTTTGGTTTACCTTTGGCAGGTCATAAGGATAATCACGCAGGTTTAATGAATCAGGAGCAAATTGATAAGCTTAAAAATAAAATGAATATTTCTGATGGAGAAGAATGGGAATTATATTCTGGACTAAATATTTCAAAAGATAAACTTAGAAAATTTATATCAAAGGTCCCTTTTAACATAAATAAAAATAGAAGATTCCAAGATAGGGTAATTCCTATGTCACAAAATATAATAATTAAATATAAAAACTTGGCTAATACTCAGGATGCTTTTGGGAGATTTCTTAATGATTTAGGCAAAAGTGATAGTAAATTTGCCGATAGAGTTATAACTATGTCACCTGATGTAACAGTTTCTACAAATCTAGGTGGATGGGTTAATCAGCGCAGAATATATAATAAAAATCCTAGAATAGATATTTTTAAAGATCAAAAAGTAGTTTCAGCTCAAAAATGGACAATCTCGCCAAAAGGTCAACATTTTGAATTAGGTATCGCAGAAAATAATTTGTTTTTACATTTGGCTGCAGCAGGATTATCTCATTCCTTATTTGGAACTAGATTAATTCCTATAGGAACTATTTATGATACATTTATTTCTAGAGGTTTGGATGCCTTGAATTATGCAGTCTATCAAGATGCAAGATTTTTATTAATTGCAACTCCGTCAGGAATTTCTTTAGGTCCTGAGGGAGGAGCACATCAATCTATAGTGACACCTTTAATAGGTATTGGACAGCCTAATTTAGCAATGTATGAACCTGCTTATGTAGATGAATTAAATATTTTATTGAAACATTCTTTAAACTTTCTCCAAAGTGAACAAGGAACGTCTGTATACATTCGTTTGTCGACTAGAAATATTCCTCAACTTGAAAGAAAAATTGATGAAAATTTAGAAAAAGAAATTATTTCAGGCGGATATTGGTTGAAGGTTCCCACAAAAAATAGTGAATTAGTAATATTGTTTTCTGGTCAAATGAGCCCTGAAGTTTATGAAGTTATAAGTAAAATTGAGGATGAGATTGACGTTGGTGTTTTAAACGTTACTTCGTCGGAACGCTTGTATAAGGATTGGACAACAATCAAATCAAATCAGTATCATAATAGTCATTCTACTTCGAGAATTGAAAAGCTTTTTTCGATAACTTCCGATAAAGTTGCTATTGTTACTGTTCTAGATGGGCATTCCGCGTCTTTAGCTTGGATCGGAGGAGCGGTAAAAAGAAAGAGTATTTCATTGGGCGTGGATGAATTTGGTCAATCAGGAAATTTAAAGGACTTATACAGAAGATATAAAATAGATTCTGAGGCCATTATTGATGCATGTGCTCAAATAATCTCCAGTAAATAAAAGTAAAATGGTGCGAGTGGAGAGACTCGAACTCTCACGCCTTACGGCACATGAACCTAAATCATGCGTGTATACCAATTTCACCACACTCGCAGGATAGGCTATGTTATAAGATAATTGTGAATGTAGGGTCAAGAATTGAATTCAGAATTAAAGTACTTAAGATTTTAATTTGTTTGACGAAAGTAAAGTATTTGCAGTACATACTATTTGATTGAAATTATTATGGGAATTAGAATGAAGGTCACAAGTATTAAGGATGAAGGTTTAGATAAGATATTTCGGGTTACAATACCCCAATCAAATCTTAACGAGGCAATTGAAACTCGCTTAAAAGAAGTTGCGGCTAATGCTAAGATTGATGGTTTTCGTATAGGAAAAGTTCCTATAGGGATAATAAAAAATAGATATGGGACACAGGTCAAGGGTGAAGTTATTCAAAAAAAAGTATCAGAGAGTATAAAAAATCTATTTTTAGACAAAAATATCAAACCTGCTCTTCAACCTAAGGTTGATTTTGAAGGCGAACCAATGGGTGATAAAGATATTAAGTTTAAAGTATCTTTAGAAATTTTACCTGAAATTAAGATTCTACAATTTTCAAATATTAAATTAGAAAGATTGATTGCAGATGTAAAAGATATTGAAGTAGATAAGGCCTTAAAAGAAATATCTAAAGGGCAAAAATCGTATGATACAATTAAAACAAAAAGAAAAGCTAAAAAGGGTGATGCTGTTTTAATTGACTTTAAAGGAAAAATCGAAGGGGAATATTTTAAGGGAGGAAGTTCAGAAAACCATACTTTAGAGCTAGGGTCAGGACAAATGGTTCCTGGTTTTGAAAATCAGATAATAGGTATGAACATAAAGGAAGAGAAAGAAATAGAGGTCAAGTTTCCTAGTGATTATCCTAATAAAAGTTTAGCGGGAAAAAAATCTATATTTGAGATAATTTTAAAAAATATTATGACTTCTAAACAAACAGAGATAGACGAAAATCTTGCTAAAAATATGGGGTTTCCAGATTTAAAAACCTTAAAATCATCGATCAAGAAACAGATAGAATCTAATTATAATAAAACCTCAAGGAATAGAGTAAAAAGGGATCTTCTTGATATCTTGTCAAATCAATATAATTTTGAAGTCCCGAAAACTATGCTTGAAAATGAGAATAAAATAATATGGGAAAGATTTGAACAGGACCGTAAAGCTGGTGTTATAGATGAATTAGATAAAGGAAAAAAGGATGTTGAATTAAAAAAAGAATATAAAATGATTGCCGTAAGAAGAGTTAGATTAGGACTATTAATGCAAGAAATAGGAAGTAATAATAATATTACTGTCACAGAAGATGAAGTTAAAAATGTTATCACGCAAGAAGCAAAGCGTTATCCGGGAGAAGAAAATAAGGTAGTTGAATTTTATAAAAAAACTCCTGAGGCTCTCAATGCTGTAAGAGGTCCTATTTATGAAGATAAAGTTGTAGATTATATTATTAAGAATTGTTCTGTTTCTGAAAAAAAAGTTGATTCTGAAGAACTTTTTACTGAGGTAGTAAAAGAGAATGAAAATAAGAAAGTTAATAAAAATAAAGAAAAAAAAACCAAGCCATTAAAAACTAGTGAATGAAATTTTTCATAAATTCACTATAATAACTTTATTATAAAACAAGATATGGTAGAAATAACAATGGTAAAATCTATAGATGAAAGATCAGTATTAAATACTTTAATTCCAATGGTGGTAGAACAAACTGGTAGGGGAGAAAGAGCCTATGATATTTTTTCTCGCTTATTAAAAGAAAGAATAGTATTTATTACAGGTCCTATAAGCGATGAAATAGCTACTGTAGTGATTGCTCAATTGCTTTTTTTAGAAGCTGAAAATCCGGATAAATCTATATCAGTTTATATTAATTCTCCTGGGGGTATGGTAACTTCAGGTTTGGCTATATACGATACGATCCAATACATACGACCTGAAATCTCTACTATGTG
>PTKJ01000099.1 GCA_002937675.1 Alphaproteobacteria bacterium MarineAlpha9_Bin1
AATAAGCACATAAAACTCTTGCAACCTGAGCCCCTGGTGCAGAAATAACTGAGATTATTCTGGAAGCAGGAGTGGATAACATTGCAATTATAACAGCCCTAATTTCTTCCAAAGAAGGAAGTGAGGCTAGATATTTTATACCTGAAATATCTAACGCTTTATCTTTTAAGGCTCCTCCAATTATAGATAAGCTTTTATTTTGTTTGGAAAAATTATGTACTATCTTTGAAGCAGCTACAACATCTTCAGAATAAGCTATCCCCGTAGGTCCCTTAAAAAGCTCCAACATATTTTCATAAGGAGTTTTTTCAATTGCTAATCTAATGAGTCTATTTTTAGTAACTTTAAAAGAAACATTTTTATCATAGGTTTCTTTCCTTAAAGAACTTATAGCAACAGCATCCAGACCTTCATAATGAACTGCTATTACAATTTCAGAATTACTAAATATATCTTTAAATTCAGATACTACTTTCTCTTTTGCAGTCCTATTCAATTTTAACTCCTCTCTAAAAAGACTAAACAACTTCAACCTATCCAAGAAAAGAGAGTCCTGCTTATGAGGGACTATTTAGAAAACCATCTGTACAGGATTTTAATTTCTAAAAGAAAACCCGCAGTCTTGGACAGCAATAAATTTCTGAAGACTATATATAATAGAATTTAAAAATCAAGTGTTCTCTGATATAATTTTATCAAACATACAACTCAAGAGCCACCTTCTTTGAGAGAAGATAAATCTATTTTAATAGAAGGCCCCATTGTTGTACTTAAATTAATTTTTTTAATAAACTGACCTTTTGAACCACTGGGTCTTGCTTTTTGAACAGAATCAATAAAGCTAGAAATATTTTCTAATATATCTTTTTCTCCAAAACTAACTTTTCCTAACCCTGCATGAATTATTCCTGCTTTTTCTGCTTTAAATTCCACCTGACCAGCTTTGATAGATTTAATTGCCTTATCTAATTCTAAGGTTACAGAGCCTAGCTTTGGATTAGGCATTAACCCCTTAGGTCCTAATACTTTACCTAATTTTCCTACAACTGCCATCATATCTGGCGTAGCAACTACTCTGTCAAAATCTACTTCCCCTTTTTCTATATTCACTGCTAAATCCTCCGCTCCCACGATATCAGCTCCTGCATCCTTTGCTTCTTTAGCTTTCTTATCACGAGCGAAAACAGCAACCTTTAAAGTCTTTCCTGTTCCTTTAGGCAAATCTACTACACCTCTTACAACTTGATCAGACTTATTTGAATCTACACCCAAATTAATAGAAATTTCCACTGTCTCATCAAATTTAGCCGATGACCTATCCTTTATAATTTTGACAGCTTCTGACAAAGGGTAAAGATTTTCTAAATCTAGCCCTTCTATAGCCTTAGCATAACGTCTAGAAATACCTGACATAATCATTACTCCACTACTACAATTCCCATAGATTTTGCAGTACCCTCTATAATCTTACATGCAGCCTCGATAGTATTTGCGTTTAAATCTGATTTTTTCTCCTCTGCAATTTGCTCTAATTGCTTTCGGGTTAATTGAGCTACTGGATCTACTAGACCAGGGGTTTCAGATCCCTTTTGTATTTTTACAGCTTTTTTTATTAGATAACTGGCAGGGGGTTTTTTAAAGATAAAAGAAAAACTTTTATCTTTATAAACAGTAATTATCACTGGTAATGGCGCTCCTTGTTCCAATTGTTTAGTCTTATCATTGAAAGACTTACAAAACTCCATTATATTCAGGCCAGCTTGACCAAGTGCGGGACCAACTGGAGGGGAAGGGTTAGCCTTGCCTGCAGGCACTTGAAGTTTAACGTATCCAGAAATTTCTTTTGCCATTCACAAATTCTCCTTTGATTTACTCTATTTTCTCTACTTGAGAATACTCAAGTTCAACTGGTGTGGCACGCCCAAAAATTGACACTGCTAACTTAAGTCTTTGTTTTTCTATATCAATATCTTCTACTAATCCATTAAAAGATGAAAAAGGTCCATCTATAACCCTAAGTGTTTCTCCAATTTGAAATACAATTGTATCCTTAACTTTGCTTATTCCCTCTTGTACTTGATTTAATATTTGCTGAGCTTCTGATTCAGATATAGGTGATGGCTTACCTGAAGTACCCAAAAATCCACTTACTTTAGGAGTATCTTTAACTAGATGCCAGGCTTCATCATTCATATCCATATGAATCAACACATAACCCGGAAAAAATTTCCTTTCTGCATTAACTTTTCTACCTTTCCTAAGTTCAGTTACTTCTTCCGAGGGAACCAATACATCTTTAAAATGATCTGTAATTCCCTTTTTCTTAGCTTGCTCTTCTATAGCCTGAGCCACTTTTTTTTCAAACCCTGAATGCGTATTTACTACATACCAGCGATGCATTAACCCTCTCCAAATTTATAATTATGCTGATAAACCAAGAACTAGTTTTACCATAAACGACAAAATCTGATCCACCCCTAAAAAAAATAAGGACAATAAAAATACCATTATAAAGACCATAACTGTAGTGACAACAGTTTCCTTACGTGTAGGCCAAGTAACTTTTGAAGTCTCTTGACGCACCTCTCTTATAAATTTTAAAGGTGATGATTTAAACATATTAATTTACCTTCTAATCAAATGGCAGGAGCGGAGGGACTCGAACCCACAGCCCCCGGTTTTGGAGACCGGTGCTCTACCAATTGAGCTACGCTCCTATTTTAATGGAGATGGCTATAATTATAAAAACCAAAACCATGGTATTATTTCGTAATCTTCGATACCACTCCAGCACCTACTGTTTTTCCACCTTCTCTTATAGCAAACCTCAGACCTTCATCCATTGCAATTGGGTTACCAAGATTAATCTCTAGCCGGACATTATCGCCAGGCATAACCATTTCAGTTCCACTTGGCAATGCAATTGTTCCTGTAACATCCGTAGTTCTAAAATAAAATTGCGGCCTATAGTTTGCAAAGAATGGTGTATGACGACCTCCCTCTTCTTTTTTCAATATATAGGTCTCGGCTGTAAACTTGGTATGAGGAGTAATAGAACCTGGTTTAGCTAATACTTGACCTCTTTCAACACCTTCACGCTCTATTCCTCTAAGCAGTGCCCCTATATTATCTCCAGCTTCACCCCTATCTAACAACTTACGAAACATTTCTACTCCTGTACATGTTGTCTTAGTGGTATCCTTAATGCCTATGATTTCAATCTCTTCTCCAACGGTTATGACACCTCTTTCAACACGACCAGTAACAACAGTTCCACGACCCGATATAGAAAAAACATCTTCTATTGGCATTAAGAAAGGTTTGTCTATTGGTCGATCAGGTTTGGGAACGTATGCATCTACTTGCTTCATAAGTTCTACAACTGCAGGAACTCCCATGTCTCCAGTATCACCCTCTAAAGCCTTTAAAGCTGATCCCTTAACAATTGGAATATCATTTCCAGGAAATTCGTATTGTGTAAGAAGTTCCCTTATTTCCAATTCCACTAATTCCATTAATTCTGGATCGTCTAACTGATCACACTTATTAATGAAGACTACCAATGCTGGAACACCAACCTGTCTGGCTAGAAGAATATGCTCTCTCGTTTGAGGCATTGGTCCATCCGCAGCAGAAACAACTAATATTGCGCCATCCATCTGTGCTGCACCAGTAATCATATTTTTTACATAATCAGCGTGTCCTGGGCAATCAACATGAGCATAGTGGCGCTCTGTAGTCTCATACTCCACGTGGGCAGTATTAATTGTTATTCCTCTTTCTTTTTCCTCTGGTGCTTTATCTATTTCCTCATATGCAACAGCATCTCCCCCTCCTATTTCAGACATTACCTTTGTTATTGCAGCCGTCAAGGTTGTTTTACCATGATCAACATGCCCTATCGTCCCAATATTTACATGCGGCTTATTACGTTCATATTTTTCTTTAGCCATTACGCTTTCTCCGTCTTAATAAAATTACTTGGAGCGGGTGAAGGGAATCGAACCCTCATAGCCAGCTTGGAAGGCTGGAGCTCTACCATTGAGCTACACCCGCATCCACAAAAGTTCTTATGCATCGACATCATATTAAAATCAAGCAATATCCTCAAAATCAACAAAATCTCAATTAAAAAATACTGTTTAAAAGATATCCTGAGTTATATCAACATTTTTAAACTTTTAAAACCATATTTCTAGTTCTTAGCATTATAATACAATAAAGTACAGTAATGCAACGTGGTGGAGGGGGTAGGATTCGAACCTACGTACTCATAAGAGGGCAGATTTACAGTCTGCTGCCTTTAACCACTCGGCCACCCCTCCATCGACAAAGCTATACATATTATACACGTGATTATATTTAAGTTTTCTACGATATGCCAATTTATGTATAAAATAATTAAAAATCTCAAATAACCTATTATTAATTTGAATGCAATGTTTTACAAATACTCAATAAGGAAAAATAAATCATTTTTTAAAAATAATTTTAATTTAAAGCTAAATTTCAATATAATATATTTTATTC